>JAOZQY010000180.1 GCA_029931975.1 Bacteroidales bacterium
AAATTCTTTACCCTGCCATGGTACAGATAGCCGTTTCGGTCAAAAACGACTGTATTAATTCCTTTTTCCTTTGCTTTCTCGGCAATTCTCTTTCCCACCAGCTTCGCCTGATCGATTTTGTTGACCTTCTGTGAGGCAATATCTTTCTCTTTTGAAGAAGCCGATACCAGGGTCTGTCCGCTTACATCATCAACCAGCTGAACATAAATATGCTTGTTGCTTCGGTAAACAGTCATCCGGGGACGTTCTCCGCTTCCGGAGAGCCGCTTGCGGATCCTGTACTTGATTCTCTGCCTTCTGTCTGCTTTTGTTAAAGCCATCTTAATATCCTTTTACTTTATTTCCTAACTATTAACCACTAACCATTTACTGCAAGTGTTTAAGCGCTTGCCGTTTTACCAGCCTTACGCCTCAGTTGCTCACCAACATACTTAATCCCCTTGCCTTTGTAAGGCTCCGGCGGACGAAATGAGCGAATCTTGGCAGCTACCTGTCCTATGAGCTGTTTGTCAATGCTGGTAAGGGTAATGAGGGGATTTGCACGCCTTTCGGTCTTGGCCTCCACCTTCACCTCGGCTGGCAATTGAATCAGAATGTCGTGTGAATATCCAAGGGCAAGCTCCAGGATGTTATTCCCTTTTACTTCGGCCCTGTATCCAACACCTACCAGCTCCTGCGTAATGGTGTATCCTTCTGAAACGCCCCTTACCATGTTGCTGATAAGCGAACGATACAAACCGTGTTTCGCTTTTTGATCCTTCTCCTCTGTGGATCTCGCCACACTGATCTGGTTCTCTTCCACCTTCACAGTGATATTCTTGTCCACCTGTTGCTGCAGTTCACCTTTGGGACCCTTTACAGTAACCAGGTTGTTGCTGCTCACCTCGATGGTAACTCCTGCCGGGAGGTCAATGGGTAAAATTCCTATCCTTGACATATGATAATTCTCCTAAATCAATTAATATACATAACAAAGTACCTCACCACCAATACCCAGGCTACGGGCTTCCTTATCGGTCATAAGGCCCTGGGAGGTTGATATAATAGCTACACCAAGTCCGTTCAGTACCCTGGGAAGGTGATTACCGTCCACATATTTTCTCAAACCAGGCTTACTGATACGCTGTAAGGACTTGATAGCGTTCTTTTTGGTTTCGGGATTGTACTTCAGGGCAATTTTAATGCTTCCCTGGGGACCTTCCTCTTCAAATTTGTAGTTCAGGATGTACCCCTTCTCAAAGAGGATGCGGGTCATGTCCTTCTTCATATTGGACGCAGGAATTTCTACCACTTTGTGATCTGCCATCACTGCATTTCGTATGCGGGTCAGATAATCTGCAATCGGATCTGTCATTTTTTCTCTCTTTTTATTCTTTTTTCTATCTAACTAGGCACTATTTAACCAGGCACCAGTCACTATGCTACCAGCTGGCTTTCTTAATCCCAGGGATCAATCCTTCGGAAGCCATCTCCCGAAAGGTGATCCGGCTGATACCGAACTGACGCATATATCCCCTTGGACGACCTGTCAGTTTACAACGGTTGTGAAGTCTGATGGGGTTCGAGTTCCTGGGCAGTCTGCTCAGTCCCACGTAATCGCCTTCAGCTTTCAGTTTTGCTCTTTTTTCAGCGTACTTTTCAACCAGTTTCTGACGCTTCACTTCGCGAGCTTTCATTGATTCTTTGGCCATAGCTCTATTTTTTATCGTGTTTAAACGGAATACCAAATGCCTTGAGCAGTGCTGCTCCTTCTTCATCTGTTCTTGCTGAGCTTACAAAAGTAATCTCAAGTCCCATGATCTTGCTGATCTTATCCAGGTCAATCTCCGGGAAGATGATCTGCTCGGTGATCCCCATGGTGTAGTTTCCACGTCCATCCAACTTGGCTGCTACTCCTTTGAAGTCACGAATCCTGGGAAGTGCTACAACAACCAATCTCTCCAGAAACTCATACATACGCTCGCGACGAAGGGTTACCTTCACGCCTATGGGCATGCCACGACGAAGTTTGAAGTTCGATATATCCTTGGTGGAGATAGTCTGCACGGCTTTCTGTCCTGTAATCAGGGTGAGTTCTTCCTGTGCAACCTCTATTAGTTTCTTGTCGGCAATGGCCTGACCAACACCTTCATTCAGAACAATCTTCTGAAGGCGCGGGGCCTGCATTACTGATGAATAACCGAACTGCTCCATCAGGGCAGGAACGATCTCCTCAGTGTATTTCTTTTCTAAACCAGCTATGTATTTCTTCTCCATTACTTAATCTCCTCACCTGATTTTTTGGCGTAACGCACCAATTTGTTTTTATCATTGAGTTTTCTGCCAATCCTGGTGGCTTCTCCACTGGATGGATCCACAAGGCTCAGGTTGGAAATATGAACAGGAGCTTCCTGCTTGGTGATTCCACCCTGGGGATTGTTGGCATTGGGCTTGGTATGCTTGGACACCATATTCACACCCTCTACGATGGCCCGGTTCTTATCGCGAATAACATCCAGGACCCTGCCCTTCTGTCCCTTGTACTCGCCACTGTTGACGATTACCTGGTCACCTTTTTTAATATGTAATTTCTTCTGCATGGGATTGATCATTTACTATTTTATAATACCTCAGGTGCCAGTGATACTATTTTCATATAGCTGTCTCTGAGTTCCCTGGCAACAGGCCCGAAAATGCGGGTTCCGCGCATCTCATCAACGTTATTCAGCAATACTACTGCATTATCGTCGAATCGGATGTATGATCCATCCTTACGTCTGACCTCCTTCTTGGTCCTTACCACTACCGCTTTGGATACGGTTCCCTTCTTCACTTCCCCTGAAGGAATGGCGCTCTTTACGGTAACCACTACTTTGTCACCAATAGACGCATAACGCTTTTTTGTTCCACCGAGGACCCTGATCACAAGAACCGTCTTGGCTCCACTGTTATCAGCTACGGCTAATCTACTCTCTTGTTGTACCATGATTACTTAGCTCTTTCGATTATTTCTACTAATCTCCACCTCTTGCTCTTGCTCAGGGGCCTGGTCTCACTGATTTTCACGGTGTCGCCCACATTGCAGGTATTCTCCTCGTCATGAGCCATAAACCTTGAAGTCTTATTCACGAATTTACCATAAATGGGGTGCTTGATCTTTTGTTTCACGGAGATAACAATGGATTTCTCCATGCCATTGCTCACCACAACACCAACACGTTCGCGTCTTGTATTTCTTGTAGTTTCCATATTCAATTTACTTTGCGGACTGCTCCTGAATTTGCCTGGCCCTAACTTCAGTTTTCAACCTGGCTATATTTCTGCGTGTCTCAACGATCTTATTGGGGTTATCAAGTGGCGAAACGGCATGATTCATTTTCATTCGTATCATCATGCTCTCCTCGTTTTCGAGGCGCTCCTGCAACTCCTGTATTGTTAACTCTTTAATTTCTGAACTCTTCATCTTTCCTTATATATCTGAACGGTTCTTCCTACTCTTCTACATAATCCCTGCGAACCACCATCTTAGTGGTGATGGGAAACTTCTGTGCGCCCAGGCGCAGAGCTTCTTTGGCTACCTCGTAGGGTACACCTTCAAGCTCGAAGATCATTCTTCCCGGGGTAATGGGATATACGAATCCTTCGGGGGCACCTTTACCTTTACCCATACGTACTTCTGCAGGCTTCTTGGTAATGGGCTTGGCCGGAAAAATACGGATCCAGAGCTGACCTTCCCTTTTCATATGTCGGGTGATGGCCTGACGGGCAGCCTCGATCTGGCGTCCTGTGATCCATGCACTCTCCATTGCTTTGATACCAAATGATCCGAATGCAAGCTGATTTCCCCGCTGAGCGTTTCCTTTCATCCGCCCCTTCTGCATTCTCCTGTATTTGGTTTTCTTCGGTTGTAACATTGTATAAGATTTTCCTTGTTATCTATAAATTGCTGCTCTGCCTAGTTCCTGCGGTCGCGGTGATCACCACGGCCACCACCACGATGGTCACGATCTTTCCTCGGTCCTCTTCCGCCTTTGGGCTTCACGTTGCTGGCACCAATGTTGGGCGACAGGTCACGCTTTCCAAAGACCTCCCCGTTACAGACCCATACCTTCACTCCAATCACACCAACCTTGGTATGGGCTTCTGCCAGTGCATAATCGATATCGGCACGCAGTGTATGCAGTGGAATCCGGCCGTCTTTGTAAGACTCGGAACGGGCCATTTCAGCACCACCAAGGCGGCCACTGACCAGCACCTTTATGCCGTCAGCTCCCATACGCATGGTAGAGGCAATACTCATTTTTATGGCTCTTCGGTAGGATATCTTACCTTCCACCTGGCGGGCAATGTTGTTCGCAACGATGGTAGCATCCAGTTCGGGACGTTTTACCTCGAAGATATTGATCTGAACCTCCTTTTTGGTGATGTTCTTCAACTCTTCCTTCAGTTTGTCCACTTCCTGGCCACCTTTACCAATAATGATACCCGGACGGGCAGTATTGACAGTAACGGTGATAAGCTTCAGCGTACGCTCAATGATAATCTTGGAAATGCTGGCTT
>JAOZQY010000006.1 GCA_029931975.1 Bacteroidales bacterium
TTGAGGGCCTAGTGACCGATTTTGGTCGTGCAAGTTCGATTCTTGTTCTGGGCACTATCAAAGCCAAAAGCAACAGACTTTTCTGAAAACTGCTTTTGGCTTTTTTATTTTTACCAGTCGGTAATTTCCACCAGGTTTCCTTCCGGACTCAGATAGCCAGGTGTTCAATCTTCATTGTTTAATAGATGATGGTCTTGGACTATTCTTTTGTAGTCAACAGGCTTTTTGCGTAGTCAACGCATTTACGGATTTCGACCACTGCATCAGAACCTTCGGGAATTTCATATTCCAGTTCAATGTCGCAGTAGATATCCCACTGATTGTCCTGGATCAGGTTCAGAATATCACCCAGGGGAGTATCGCCTTCGCCCCAGGGAGCATTGGTGTCGGCCGGATCAGCATCTTTCGCTGTCTTGTCTTTCAGGTGGATGCTGTAGATGCGATCGTGAAGCTTCTCGATCAGTTCGTTGGGATGCTTGCCTGTGGCACCAAAATAGTGGCCCACATCCAGGTTCAGCTTGTTGTTGGGAGAGAAGACTAAAAACTCTTCGAAATTGAATGTGGAATCACCGGGCTGACCATGGTTATGGAATACCGCATACATATCATGCTTCTCCGCAAACGATCCCAGTTTTTTGGCTGCTTCGAGTCCAATCTCATTGGTGACCCCTTTGGCACCCAGGATCCTGGCCGATTCGAAAGCATAATCGATTTCAGCGTCGCTCCAGTTGGCAGGAGAGAATTTTACTAAATGAATATTGATTCCTGCTTCATCAAACATGGCTTTTAGCTCCTTATATTTTTCAGGAGATGCGTCGTTCAGACGCCATTCAGTCATGGCTTTTGCATGCTCTTCACGCTTAAGCTGGAAATTGGCCTTCTCCTTATCGCTCATCTCTCTGAAGTTCTGTGGCCATGCAGGACCGGCAGGTGCACCTGCGTATTCCTCTGCGATATTCCCCATCAGTTCCAATGAGGTGATTCCGGTCTGTTTGCAGTAATTGATAATATCTTCAGGGGTGCTTGGCATGCTGCGCCAGCTATAGGTAATCACACCTATTTGTACTCCCTGGTATTCAGCTGTGGTTTCGGCCTTGGTACCGGAGCCCGAACATCCGGTCATCACTGTGGTAAGAACCATTTCAGCCATGATCAGTGCAACAGAACTTTTAAGCATAATACCTTTCATTTGTATGTTTTTTTTGGATAAGAAATAAAGAATTTCCTCAATAATTTATAAGCATTTTAGTTTATTAAACCTTCTTCTTTCTCTGATTGAGAAAGAGATAGGTAAATGCCACAGTAAGTACCACGGTCAGTATGATTACAAACTGAAGGGTGCTGGATCCGGCAGCCAGGCTGTCGCCCAGTTTCTCATATTTGATGTCATAAATCTTCCCGATGAGCGGTTGTGTAATCCCACCACCAAAAAAATCCCATACCTCCCATAATAGCCAGCCCAAGAATCCCACTTTTGGGTATGTTCTCCATGTGTTATGTTTTAAGAAGTTAGAGTTAGGACCTCCAATATAATAAACTCATGGAAATAAGCATACTACTACTGGACCATCAGAGTAATTTCCGGATGTTTGTATGGAGTAGTAAAAGCATTGAGCACCCTGAATTTCATATCAAATGATTCCCTGGTTTCGATAGTCTTAACCATTACCGTGGTAGTTTCGTGAGCCTTTAGTGTGAAGACAGACGCAAAATTGTGCAGTTTGTAGTCTGAAATATTTTCAAGTACATAGTCTGCATCAGAATGGTTGTGAATTAGCAGGGTAGGAACCGGACCTTTGCCTTCCCGTCTCAGCTCCAGTGATCCTTCAACGAGAGGAGCCAGGAACTCCTGCCTGCCTACCAGGGTGTTCTTAAACCAGATTGCTGTCTGGCGGTTTTCCATGGCTTTTTGCATGGATGCAACTGTTTTTTCTTTTGCAAAAACCAGCGTAACAGGTCTGTGTCCTCCTTCAGACACCTTGTAGACCCAGTCGACCAGACTATGAATATCAGAATTACCCATCAGTGTCAGATTGTACTTTTGTGCAATCTCAAGTGCTTCCACCGAGTAGGTATTATCGTTGTATATCTCAATACCGGAAAAAAGCCCCTCTTTCAGTAGCTCCATATGCATGTCGGTCAGGGTGGCAACCCCGTCAGGTTTCTGGGCAGTCCAGTGGGGGTGGTTCCAGAAGACGAATGCTCCCTGTCTTTGGGCCTCCCTGAATACCTCCATCACATCATCCTGTTTCAGCTTGTTTACATCTTTTACAAAGATGGCATTGAAATGCCCGGGGGGCATGGATCGGGTGATCTCTGTTCCCGGAATAATCAATAATTCGGTACCCTTTGCAGCTTTCAGTGCCAGTTCATAGCTGCGGTTCCTGTCCGGGTGGGGAATGTCGTTCTTATTTGGCTGGTATTCGATATGGTCGGTGATGGAAATCGCATCCAGTCCGTCTTTTATGGCCTCCTGAACCCTGATATTGGGCCAGACATTTCCGTCCGAAAGCACTGTATGCATATGCAGATCACTTTTCAGTGTTACATATCCCGGGATGTCGGGGAATTCAATGGCACGGGTATTCTCTTCCACTGCTTCAGTTTGAGCAGATACTCCTGTAAATAGAGAGGCGGAAAGAAGAAGTAATAAAGCTCTTTTAGTTAATTGATGTTTCATTTTATTTGCAGTTCAGATATTGTTGTGGAACAGGACTAAAACTACAAAAAAGAATTGGGTGACTTGGAAATTAAAAGTAATTTTAGCTTTACTCACAATAAATTCCTAAAACTGTAATGGACAGAGATACGATGATGAAGGCGCTGGAGCAGTCCGGCACAGCATATGATGTGATTATTATTGGGGGTGGCGCCTCCGGATTGGGTGTGGCACTGGAGGCTGTATCCAGGGGATACAAAACCGTTTTACTGGAGCAGGACGATTTTGCCAAGGGGACTTCCAGCCGGAGTACCAAGCTGGTGCACGGGGGGGTACGTTACCTGGCTCAGGGGAATATTTCCCTGGTGCTGGAAGCGCTGAAAGAGCGGGGAAGGTTGAAAAAGAATGCCCCGCACCTGGTTAAGGATCAGGCTTTTGTGATTCCTTGTTACAGCTGGTGGTGTGTTCCTTTTTATACCATTGGCTTGACCATGTACGATATGATGGCCGGAAGGCTGGGTATCGGCCGGTCTGTTCCGCTATCTTCGCGGGGGGCTAAGAAGGCTTTGCCTGCCATTAAAGCTAAGAAGCTCAGGGGTGGAGTCCGGTATTTTGATTGCCAGTTCGATGATGCGCGCCTGGCCGTAAACCTGGCCCAGTCGGTGGCAGAGAAGGGTGGATTGGTGATTAATCATATGAAGGTAGGCGGCCTGAAAATGGATGGAGACAGGGTGTCGGGTGTAAGTGCTGAGGATCGTGAGAGTGGCAAAAGCTATGATATTTCGGCTGCTGTAGTGATCAATGCCACCGGGGTATTTGTGGATGATATCTTGAAAATGGAGAATCCGGAAGCGAGAGATGTGGTGAAACCCAGTCAGGGCATCCACCTGGTGATGGCCGAGGATTTCCTGAAAGGGGAGGAGGCGCTGATGATTCCAAAAACTTCCGATGGAAGAGTTCTGTTCGCCGTACCCTGGCACAACAGGGTGGTCGTGGGTACCACCGATGTGGAGAAACAACATGCCGAGCTGGAGCCGGTAGCCGAAGAGCAAGAGGTGGAGTATATCCTGGAAACTGCCAGGCTATATATGGAGAGGGCACCCGAACGCAGCGATGTACTTGCTGTATTTACAGGATTAAGGCCATTGGCCGCTCCTGCTGCTGAGGGCAAGAAGACCAAGGAGATCTCCAGGGGTCATAAGATTCTTATCTCATCGGGCGGACTTATCACTCTTACTGGTGGAAAATGGACTACCTACCGGAAGATGGCAGAGGATGTGGTTGATACGGCTTCCAGACAGGCAAAACTTCCTGAAAAAGATTCTGTTACGCCCACCTTAAGGATACATGGCTATAAAGAAGGTGTGGATTACTCCGATCCACTCTACTGGTATGGAAGCGACCGCGTTCAGATCGATAAATTGATAAAAGAAGATTCTGCTTTAGGTGCAGTAATAAGTGAGAGCTTACATGTCATTAGGGCCCAGGTTGTCTGGGCCGTAAGGGAGGAGATGGCTCGTAACCTGGAAGATTGTCTGGCTCGCCGCATAAGGGCTCTTCAACTTGATGCCAGGGAGTCTATTCGCATGGCGCCTGCCGTGGCTGCCATCATGGCTTCCGAACTTGGAAAAGACAAGCAATGGGAAAGCAGCCAGGTGGAGACATTTACCAAACTGGCCAACATGAACATCCTTAACCATTAACCATTAACCAGAACAACGTGAGCAATTCAAACAAAAAATTCATCCTTGCACTGGACCAGGGTACAACCAGTTCCAGAGCCATTGTCTTTGACCATTCCGGAAAAATGGTGGGGGTGGCCCAGAAAGAGTTCAGGCAGATTTTTCCTAAACCCGGATGGGTGGAGCATGACCCTATGGATATATGGAACTCGCAGAACCGGGTTATGCATGATGCCCTGCGGAACGCAGGAGTAGGTGCCGGTGATGTGTCTGCTATCGGAATCACAAATCAAAGGGAAACCGCACTTATCTGGAACCGTGAGACCGGGAAGCCCATTTGTAATGCCATTGTGTGGCAGGACAGGAGAACTTCTGAGTTTTGCGACGAGTTGAAGGCAGCGGGTAATAAGGAAATGATTCAAGAGAAAACCGGACTGGTGATTGATGCCTATTTTTCCGCTACCAAATGGAGGTGGATGCTGGAGCATATCCCTGGAGTCAGGGAGTTGGCAATGGAGGGTAAACTGGCACTGGGTACCGTGGATTCATGGTTAATCTGGAACCTAAGCGGAGGAAAGGTTCATGTCACCGATGCGACCAATGCCAGCCGCACCATGTTGTTTAATATAAAGACATTAGAGTGGGATATGGAGCTTTTGGAGCTCTTTGGTATACCAGAGAGCATGCTTCCCGAAGTAAAGTCTTCTTCGGAGGTCTATGGTGAGACTGCCAAAGGGATTCTCTCAGTAGCTGTTCCCATTGCAGGAATTGCAGGGGATCAGCAGGCGGCCACCTTTGGGCAGATGTGTCTTTCACCGGGATCGGTAAAGTGTACCTATGGAACAGGCTGTTTCATCCTATGCAATACAGGTGAGAAGCCTGTAAGCTCTGAAAGCAACCTGGTTACCACCATCGCATGGCAGTTAAATGGCAAGACCACCTATGCTCTGGAAGGTAGTATCTTTATAGGTGGAGCCGTGATCCAGTGGTTGAGGGATGGATTGGGTCTAATAAAGGAATCTTCCGATGTGGAGAAGCTGGCCGAATCGGTGGAGGACAATGGTGGCGTCTATTTTGTACCTGCCTTTACCGGTCTGGGTGCTCCTCACTGGGATCAGTATGCCCGGGGCATGATTGCAGGGCTTACCCGTGGTGTAACTGCAGGCCATATTGCCAGGGCTGCACTGGAGAGCATTGCTTTCCAGGTAAATGATGTAATGGGGGCCATGGAGCACGATGCTGGAATAAAGATTGGAGAACTGAAAGTGGATGGAGGTGCTGTGGTCAACGACCTTTTGATGCAGTTCCAGGCCGATTTGATTGGCATTCCGGTAATTCGTCCCGAAAACATCGAGACCACAGCTCTGGGAGCAGCCTACCTGGCCGGACTGGCCACAGGATTCTGGGGATCGGTGGAGGAGATCGGGGAGCAGTGGGCCATGGACCGGAATTTCTCGGGAAAGATCTCCGTAGAGAAACGTCATATTTTGAAAAAAGATTGGGAAAAGGCAGTTTCCAGGAGTCGCTCCTGGCAGGACCCTGTCTCGTAATTCATTTACTATTAACCATTAACCATTAATTATTTACCATGCTAAACGAAATTTTTGCAGAATTCATAGGCACTTTTCTCCTGATACTACTGGGAAATGGTGTGGTGGCCAATGTGGTACTTAAGGATACCAAAGGTTATAACAGTGGCTGGATTGTGATCTCATTGGGGTGGGGACTTGGTGTTTTTGTAGGAGTCACAGTGGCCGGACCTGTCTCAGGCGCACATATTAATCCAGCGGTAACTCTGGGTCTGGCGGCAGCCGGAAAATTCGCCTGGAGCCAGGTGCTTCCATTTTTCATGGCCCAGATGGCCGGAGCCGCTGCCGGTGCAGGAACCGTATGGCTTTTTTACCGCCACCATTTTAACCGCACCGAGGACAGTGGTGCACAGCTGGGGTGTTTTGCCACAGGACCGGCTATACGCAAACCGCTCAGTAACTTTATCTCTGAGGTGATTGGCACCTTTGTACTGATCTTTGTGATCCTCTATATTGCAGATCCCTCCATTGCTCTGGACAATGGTGAAGAGGTGAAAATGGGTCTTGGTACTCTGGGTGCTCTGCCTGTGGCGCTGCTGGTGACAGCTATTGGACTCTCATTGGGAGGAACCACCGGTTATGCCATCAATCCGGCCAGGGATCTGGCTCCCAGGATTATGCATTCTTTTTTGCCCATGAATCACAAAGGGAGCAGCGACTGGGCCTATGCGTGGATTCCTATTGCAGGGCCTTTCCTTGGTGCCCTTATTGCGGCAGGTTTTTTCCTGCTGCAGGGGATCCTGGTGAACTGATCCCTATGATAGACCGATGATGTTGATAATGGTGATTCTCTTCTCCTTGAACAACAGGCGGAGGACCTGTTTCAGATTGTTTGGGACATTTGTGTGAAGATTTTTATAAAAGACGATACAAGTTTCCATACATTACAGCTCCAAAACATTAAATTTGAAAATATTTTTTAATAACATTTACCATGAAGAGAGATCTTGACCTGTTTACGTTCATTGATTATGAAAAACAGCGCCAGCTCAGGGGCATTGAGTTGATTGCATCTGAAAATTTTGTAAGCACACAGGTGATGGAGGCCATGGGCTCCTGCCTGACCAACAAATATGCCGAAGGCTACTCGGGACACCGCTACTATGGGGGTTGTGAGGTCATCGACAAGGTGGAGGATCTGGCCATTGAGAGACTCTGCCAGCTTTATGGTGCTGAGTTTGCCAATGTGCAGCCCCACTCGGGGGCCCAGGCAAACATGGCCGTCTTTTTAACGGTGCTGGAACCTGGCGATACCTTTATGGGACTGGATCTAAGCCATGGGGGTCACCTGAGTCATGGCTCACCGGTGAATAGTTCCGGGATTCTTTACAGGGCGGTATCATACGGACTGGATGAAAAGACCGGCCGGGTCGATTATGATGCCATGGAGGAAGTTGCCATCAGGGAGAAACCTAAAATGATTGTTGGCGGTGCTTCAGCCTATTCAAGGGAATGGGACTATAAGAGGATGCGTGAGATTGCCGATAAGATAGGAGCCATCCTGATGGTGGATATGGCTCATCCGGCAGGACTCATAGCAGCAGGTCTGCTTGACAATCCGCTTAAGCACGCTCATATTGTTACCTCCACCACCCATAAGACTCTTCGGGGACCAAGGGGAGGGGTTATCCTGATCGGGAAAGATTTTGAGAATCCATGGGGCAAAGCCACTAAAAAGGGTACGATTCGCAAGATGTCGTCACTGATCAATTCAGCAGTCTTCCCGGGGATACAGGGCGGACCACTGGAACATGTTATTGCTGCCAAGGCAGTGTCCTTTGGAGAGGCACTCACTGAAGACTTCAAGACCTATCAGCAGCAGGTGAAAAAGAATGCTACAGTAATGGCCGATGCTTTTATTCAGAAGGGTTACAAGGTGGTTTCAGATGGAACCGATAACCACTCCATGCTGATTGATTTACGTACCAGGGTGGCGGATATCACCGGTAAACAGGTGGAAAATACCCTGGTGGAGGCCGATATCACTGTGAACAAAAACATGGTTCCCTTCGATTCAAGATCACCTTTCCAGACCAGTGGAATCAGGGTGGGAACTCCAGCCATAAGCACAAGGGGAGTGAAGGAGGACTTGATTCCTTTTATTGTTGAACTGATGGACCGGGTCATTATGAATATTGATGATAAACAGCTAATCGAGAAGACACGAAGAGAAGTTAATGAGATGATGATGGATTACCCCATGTTTGCCTGATGCACTCTGCATGGAATGGTACACCTATATCATTGTAATTGCCATTGGGATTGTTGCCGGTATCATTAACACCCTGGCGGCCGGTGGATCCCTGCTGACTCTCCCGGTGCTGATGGCACTGGGACTTCCTCCCAATATGGCCAACGGGACCAACCGGATAGCTATTTTTCTACAGAATGTGGTGGGTGTGGGGCGCTTCCATCAGCAGAAGGTGATGGACTTCCCTTCCGGTTTCAAGGTGGGGATTCCGGCCGCAGTGGGCGCCATTGCCGGAGCCTTTATTGCAGTGAATCTGAATGATGAGGTGATGAAGCTTGCCATTGCCGGGGTGATGCTGGTGGTCTTCTTCCTGATGCTTTTGAATCCCAACAGGTGGATCAACTCTCACGAAACTCAGCCCCCCATTCCTTACTGGTTACAGGTAATAGTTTTCTTTTTTGTGGGAGTATATGGAGGGTTTATTCAAGCTGGAGTTGGTTTTTTTCTGCTTACCAGCCTGGTTCTGGCCAGTGGCTATGACCTGTTGAAATCCAACGCCCTGAAGCTCTTTGTGATCCTGCTCTATACTCCCCTGGCCATTGTAATCTTTTTCGTACACGGAGATGTGGATATATGGATGGGACTGGTATTGGCCGTGGGAAACATGACTGGTGCCTGGATCGGAACCTGGATGGCTGTTAAGAAGGGCGCGGCATTTATCCGCTACTTTGTACTGGCAGCCATTCTGATTGCATCCACTAAACTGATCGTGGATGCCCTTAAGGCACTATAATGTACTTGATCCAGCCCGTCTGGCGATAGGCGGCCGTCTGATCTGTTGAAAATTTGCTCTTTTTTGCTGCTTCAACAACCATGTCCCAGATGCACTTATCCTGGTAATTGGCACTTTTAACTAAGGCGCTAATTACATTCCCCTCCTGGTCAACCTGTATTTCAACGGTGACCGTAATTTTCTGGGTCACATCACAGCCCCTCATGTTGGGAAGGGGCCATGTTCCCCTGGCCCTTCTTGATCCCAGTCCATAAGAATACGGATTATTCCCCAGTCCGCCTCCCGTGTCGTAGCGGTTGGCATCGGGACTCCCATTGGGATCACCCTGGTTTCCGCTTCCTTCAGTAATTCCTTCTGATCCTTTGGTTTCACCTACTCCCTGATTTCCAAAGGCATCACGTCCCAGGTTGTTTAGTCTTTCGGCCTGAGCCTGACGTTCTCGTTCGATACGTTCCTGTTCTGCACGGCGTTCCCTTTCGATGCGCTCCTGCTCTATACGCTCTCTCTCCAGTTCATCCTGGCGCTGGCGCTCCAACTCTTCAGGTGTTGGTTTTGTATCCTCCTTTACCTGGGTTTCTTCCAAATCCTGTGTTTGATCTACCGGAGTGGGATCGGGAGGGGAATAAGACTCTGTAGTTTCCGGAATGGATTCCGATATATCTTCTGTGACCTCAGTTTCCCGACTTACTTCCTCATCGGGATTTCCGGCCTGTTGATCATCACCCATGGGCTCAAAGTCACCCAGCCCAGTCTCGTCAATACCAAAATTGACCAGGATACCTTCCTCTTCAGGTGGTGGATCGGGATAAGTGAGCCCCGCAAACACCAGTAGTAGAAGCAGCAGTGTGTGGAAGACAATGGTAGCTATAAGACCTCTTCTGTCGAGCTTCATGGTATATATATAACAATTAATTGGACGGCCTGGTTCCAAGGATCACCTTGTAACTGTTCCGTTTGGCGATATCCAGGAAAGCAAAAACCTCTTCCATATTGAGATTTTTATCAGCATTCAATCTGACTGTCGGGGCTTCTCCATAGCCTTCCAGCTTCTTTCTCAGAACGTCCTCAAGCTCTGACACAAGGTACTCCTGGTCGTCCACAAAGATGGTTTTATCGAGCCCTATGGACACCACCAGCACAGGGTTGGCCTGTGTCTGGTTGTTGCTTTCAGGGAGATTTATATTTTGAGCTGCAGGTACAATCAGAGTAGAGGTGATCATGAAAAAGATCAGCAGCAGAAATACGATGTCGGTCATTCCCGACATGGCAAAGTTTTTATTGGTTTTATGTCTCGATTCTATAGCCATTAAAGTTGTTTCAGCACAACTGTATAATCTTTTTCGGCAGCCACATTCATAATGTTCACTGCATCTCCCACGGAAACTGCAGGGGAAGTAAGCACTTTGATGGTGGGGTCGGGCAGTCCCTGTAATTTTGAATCAAGTACCATGCCAAGGTCTTCCAGAGAGACCGTTCTTCCATCTACGGTGATGCGGCTGCCACTGTGTATGGTTACCACGGGTATTCTCGATTCAGCCTGAACTGTTACTTTTCCGCGGCTGGGAAGCAGCATTTTCAGGGCATTGGGGGCAATCAATGTGGAGGTGAGCATAAAGAAAATCAGCAATAGGAATACAATGTCGGTCATGCCCGACATGGCAAAATTATCCAATACCCTGTTTCTGGGTTTCAGTGCCATTGCCTTCTATTTTGCAGGTTCGTTAAGCAGGTCGATAAATTCTGAACTGCCCGCTTCCATATTATTGATCACCTTGTCCACTCTGGCCACCAGGGTGTTGTAGGCAAAGTAGGCGATAATTCCGACGATCAGACCAGCCACGGTGGTAATTAGTGCAGTATATATCCCGCCCGAGAGTTGTCCCACATTAATATTGTTTCCGGCAGTGGACATTTCCTGAAAGGCCTGTACCATCCCGATGACTGTGCCAAGGAAGCCGATCATGGGTGCACCTCCGGCCACTGTTGCCAGTGTGGGCAGTCCTTTTTCAAGTTTATAGATCTCCAGTCGTCCTATGTTCTCGATGGCTGCATTTACATCGTTCAGCGGACGGCCAATGCGGCTGATCCCTTTGTCGATCATCCGGGCCACCGGATTGTCGGTGGACTGGCACAGGGTATGGGCCGAATCGACCTTTCCATCTATGATATAGTCCTTGATGCGGTTCATAAAATTCTGGTCCACCCTGGCCGCTTTTTTAATGGTAAACCATCGTTCAATAAAAATATATACGGCAATGAAGCTTAAGATCACGAGAGGGAGCATGATCCAGCCGCCCTTTAATGCGATATTTATAAATGATTCTGTGGCTTCACCCTGTATATTGCTGGTATCCAGATTAGTAAGCTGAAGAATAATCAAGTTTTTCATGCGTGTTGAATTTCCGACGAATATATGAAATAAAACGGGATATACTTGGCTATAGTATATCCCGTTATCAAAGATTTATCTCTTTTATTAACAGTCCATCTTAACTGGTTTAATGGTGTAAGAGAAGCGCTTGCAGGTAATAAACACCTGCTCCTGCCACATAACCCAGAAGAGCAAGCAGTGAAATTCGCTTCAGATACCAGATGAAATCGATCTTCTCCATGCCCATGGCAGCAACACCGGCAGCAGAGCCGATGATCAGGATCGATCCACCGGTACCGGCACAGTAGGCCAGGAATTCCCAGAAAAGGCCGTCCTGAACAAAGTTACTGGCGTACTCAATGGCTGCAGGATCGGTCATTGCTGCGATACTTGCAGCATCTTCGATGGGATACATGCCCATGGCTCCTGCCACAAGTGGAACATTATCTACGATTGCTGAAAGAACACCAATGGCCATGTCAATCAAAAAGATATTCCCCAGCTTATCATCCAGCCATCCAGCAAGGATTGTTAACTGTCCAGCACTCTGAAGTGCAGCGACAGCGGAAAGAATCCCGAGGAAGAAGAAGATGGTTGGCGTATCAACTTTTTGCAGGATATAGACCACTTTCAGTTTTTTCTTGATCTCATCCGGCTTATTCTTATGCATAAGTTCTGAAGTAAGCCAGATCATTGACAGAGAAAAGAGCATGCCCATATAAGGAGGGAGATGAGTGATGGTTTTGAATACTGGAACAAACAGGAGTCCGCATACACCCAGGATCAGCATTAATTTACGTTCAAAGGGCTGGGTATAGATTTTTTCGTTCTCATTAATCTGAGGACGTGTCACTTCTCCTTTCAAAGTAAAACTGAGTAGTGCCAGGGGAACGACCATGGTGAAAAGACTGGGGAGGATTACCATGGTCATGATGTTTAAAGTGGTCACCTGTCCACCGATCCACAGCATGATGGTGGTGACATCTCCGATGGGCGACCAGGCGCCACCGGCATTGGCTGCCAGGACTACCATGGAAGCGAAAAACCACCTTGTCTCTTTGTCTGAGACCAGTTTCCTGAGCAGGGCAACCATGACGATGGTTGTGGTCAGGTTATCCAGCGCAGCAGACATGAAGAAGGTGAGGAAGCTGAGGATCCACAAAAGGTTTACCTTTTTAGTGGTCTTAATCTTGTCAGTAATAATCTTGAAACCGTCATGCTTGTCAATGACCTCCACAATAGTCATGGCACCAAGAAGGAAAAAGAGAATCTCTGAGATCTCCCCGAGGTGGTGGATAATTTCCTTATCCACGATGAAGTGCCGCATGGCTTTAATGCCCTGTTCGCCATGTGCCTCACCCCCGTGAACATAGGAGTTCCAGGCTTCACTCAGTCCGGCCGTGAAAATATCATAAGCACCAAAAATGTAAAGAACCCACAATAGTGTTCCAATTGCTAAAGCGGGTATGGCCTTATCAATATGGAGTGGGTGTTCCAGGGCAATGGCAAGGTAGCCCAGAACGAAAACAACAACCATTATTATAAACATAATCTAAAAATTAAGTTAGGTATTGAAAATAGTAAGCCGCTAAGATAAAAAAGTTTTAGGCTTCAGAATCTGCCTTATTTCTTTTTTTCTTTCTTCTTTCCTTTCGCCTGGCAATTCCCTCTCTGTAACGTGCCATCAACTGTTTGAAATTGTTGAATTCTTCCCGGTAGGAAACGCCCACTCCCTGTTTATAGGGTGCTGTCATGGCAATTAACTCATCCCGCGAGCGGTTAAAGGCAAGTACACTTACATTGTCCGTAATTTTGTACTCCACCTCAAAATCACCCATAATATAGGGATTCCCTTCCTGTCCGCTGGAAGGATTGGTTTCCTGTCCACCCACATCCACGTTTCCGCTGATGATCATGCGGTCATTCAGCAACTGTGTGGAGAGTGCTACCTCCACTTCCTGACTGCTCACCTGGTCACCAGGTCGGTAGTTAAAGCCTATTTCGAAATCATCACTGATCTGGGACAGCCAGTTGCTCAGCTGATTGGAGAGCAATTCGCTGGCAGTCACCCCTGCAAAGGAGCTATTCATGGCGCCCATGTTTTCAGTTCCAAAGCCAGATACACTGTAGAAATTGTTGATTACCAGCAAGGATAGGAATTGCTTCATGAGCTCTTCCTCGGTACTGGTGGCATTTTGAAGCAGGTCCCTCATTTCAGGATCTGCTGTGGGCATCTCAATTCCGGCATATAGGGTAGGGGACTGAAGTTCTCCCTGCAGATTCAGATGACACTCAATTGGAATTCTTTTTTTCAGGGATTCAGTTTCTGAAGGATCGCCCGGGAAGAGGTTGTAAGGAGCAGCCCGGGTATCATAGATGGCTGCCAGGTCGATGGTGGATTTGGTAGGCGAACCATTGAAATTGATCTTTCCTCCCGGCTCAATTTCAAAACGTTTGTTAATGACATTCTGAAGGGTAAAGAGGTAATCTCCTTTCAGGAGTTCAACACCCCCGAACATCCTGAATCCCTGACTGGGATCCAGCAGAATACGAAGATTACCCTTTCCACTGGTTTCAATGATATCGCCCACTTTTGGATCAAAAATTAGTTGCACCACTGCATCTTCCGTAATATCAACCTCCAGTTCCATGCTGACACCCTTAAGGCCAGGAGGAGGCAGATTCACTGTTTTTTCAAGTTCTGTCTTTTGAATAAAAGTGATAAAGTCAGAATTCTGAACCTCCCTGGCATTGAAAAGGGGCAGATAGAGCACCGTGTTTCTGTTTGTGCTGGCATCTATATCTATCCTTAGATCATTGGGACTACCATTTAGACTTAGATTTCCAGTGGCGAAGATTGTACCATAAAAAACATCATTATCCACCGATCGGGTATTCATGCACTTCAGGTTCCTGGCTTCAATGCGAATACTGGTATAGAAATCATGGAAGTATGAATTTGATATGGATCCATTTACATTTCCCGAATTGCCATGCTCATCAAATGCAGTGAAGTTCTCAAAGTACAGGTTATTGTTGTAGACCCGGATGGGATCATTGAAGGAATACCTGGTGTTCAGAAATAGGATGGTAGCTGCTCCTTCGTTGAATCCAATGGTCCCGTTTAACTCGGGCCGATCAAGTGTTCCATCTACCGTGAGATGGACATCACCGGTCCCGCTGATATCTTCCACAATACTTTCAGCATATGGGCTGAGGGCCTTTAACTGAAATTCATTCAGGTATATATCAAAATCCACCCTGTTGTTTGCCGGTGAAAACTCACCATCCACATCGATGGTTCTGGTATTGTTCAGATCCGACTGCAACATCATATGGATGTTTTTACGGGATTCGTTCCACTCTGCATTCAAATTGCTTGGCCCGAGGCACTGATCATTGAAGTAGAGGGTATCCACAACAAGATTGGAAAAGATATAGGGATTTCCTTCGCTTTTTCGGTAGGTGAGATTGCCGGTGATATCTCCATCCAGATTTGCATTTATTCCGGCCACACCTGAAAGCTCATGAAGATTCAGGCGACTGAAGTCCAGGTTGAAGGAGTGTTCCCCTTCTGAGGAGATTGTCCCGTCGGCCAGTATATGCTTATCCCTGCTTTTGATGGACAGACTATCCACATTGATGTAATTCTTTCTGAACAGAATAGATGAAGGCTTGATTTCCCAGCTTTCACTATTAATGTAAAGCTCAGATGAGGCCACATCCACCAGGAATCCTCTCTCACTGGTTGAAGCGGGTTGAAATGCCCCGGAAAGGTTGATTTCACCACTGTACTTTTGTGCAGACTGGTTTTCCCAGGTAACATCCAGGTTTGCAGTGTCATTTGTTGTAAAGAGGTGGAATTGCTGCTTCTCTAAGACATAGCTCTTGCCATATACAAGGCTGTCGGAGTTGAATTGAAAATCATATTCACCCGTGATGGCACTGGATTGAAAGTCTACATTGTGCCAAAGCTTGGATCCAATCTCAAGCTTTGAGAATTTTCCGATGGAAGAATTAATGTTTAAAGCGGGCTTGTATATTCCGCGGATAAAACTCCCTTCCCCCACCTGGAGCGTAGGAAAGAAGAAATCCAGGATGGGATTAATCCGCTTTAGATCCATCTCATAACTAAATTGATTAATTGAATCAATTTCAGGATCTTTGCCAGGTATCAGGTTCATGTACAAATCCGCAAGGTTTCTTAGAGAAGCGGGCAATGAAGAGAGTTTAAACCGGCCAGCCATGGAGGCATCGAAAAGTTCAGATTTTATCTCCAGGGAGGAGGTGTCGGGAGTATTGATAGCACTGAGTTGTACATCGTATAACTGTACCTGTTCATTGTTCCTTTCGAAAAGACTGTTCACAAGCCGAACCTCACCATTCAGTTCATCCAGCTTATTTCCGGTGATATTGGTTTCAATCAGAAACGAGGCAAATGTATTGGGATCTTCTACTCCAAGTTTCAGAAAATAGGGGCGGGAACGTGCCACATCAGCTGTGAAATTATAAGAGGGCAGCTTGCCTGAGAAGTCCATTTTCCCCAGGAAATCCATCCTGATATTTGGGTCACGGATGCTGAAACCACCGTTAAAAGTGTTGTTTGTAAAAGCTCCGTCCAGGGTAATGTTACTATAGGAGTAATGTAAGAAATCGAGGGTGTCTATGCTTCCTTCCAGGTCGGCCCGGAGGACTCTTTCATAGATGTTTCCATCTACCATTACATCCATATCCAGTTGGGAGAGCAATGCCTCATTCTCAAAAAAAGCTCCCAGCTTGAACCCACTTGTGGAAAGATGCCCCTGGAAATCAGTTCCCAGCAGACTGTCAGGCTTGAAAGAGAGATCCATCAACAAGTTGCCCATATCGGTTTGCATATTACCTGTCGCCACAAAATTATCCGGGTAGCCTGTAAACTTTCCCCTGAAATCAAGATCCCCCAAATTGCGCCAGGGATAGAGTGAATGATCCGCTGCATCCCTTCCCGAAAAAGCTTCATAGAGGGCTGTAACCGAGCTGTTCAGTTCCTTGAAATTAAAATCAAGGAAGCTGTTTTTAAAGTCGGGCAGGCCAATGATGGTAAAGTCAAAGGCCAGGGTACTTTGACTGTTAAATGTTATTTGAAGATCGTTCCCTTTCAGATCATTCAGTCTTCCATGGACATAGCCATCAATGGTCAGGCGATCCAGCAATCCTATTGTTTCGGGGACAAAGATGGAAAGATCGTCCATTTGCAGCCGGGAATGAATAGATTGCAAAAAGATATCTACCTCACTTGAAAAATGTTTGAAATTTTCCCAGGTTTCAAAATTAAATCCTAGTTCGGGGATTTGAAGATCAGAATCCCTGGCATAAACTTCCAGGTTTTTAAAATGCATGTGGGTCTTTCCCAAAGACATGAGCGTAGAGAGTTGACTGAATTCAAATCCGGATCTGTCTACACCGTAAAGTGAAGTGATATTCATACTTACAGTATCCTGTTCGCTAATCAGATCCAACAGTGAAATTTCCAATCCACCCAGGTCAAAATCATTGAAATCGATCTGAGAACGTTGGGGTGGATGCTCCATTCTCGATAAAGAGAAGCGTCCATTTTCCATGATTAATTCATGGATATGCAGCCTTGATTTTTGTTCTGGCGGTACATGCGGTTTTTTCAACATGTTGACGAAATAGGTCAGATTGACCACATTGCTGCTGTCAATGACCAGATTGCACCAGGCATTTTCCAGTACGATTTTCCTGATTTCCAGTCCTCTCTGGTCAGGGCGGATCTGCTTAATCCGGATCTTGGTAAGCTCTGCATAGATCAGAGTGTCACCATGCATGTCCTCGATAAACAGATCCCTCACCTGGACCCTTTTAAAGAATGAGTAATTCACAGAGGAGAGGGAGATAGTAGTCTGGAGCTTTTCGGATAACTTCTCGGCAAGCATTTTGCTTACCCTGGTCTGTACCTGCCTGTTTTGAAGAAAGAGCAATGAGAGCGATGGAATTGCCAGAATCAGCAATACTACGATCAATCCTATTTTTGCTAACTTTTTAATACTTTTGCACTTTCTGTTCGTCTGAAACCGATACAAAAATATAAAAACTTGTCATGGGCACCCTAATTCTGGGGATTGAATCCTCCTGCGATGATACATCTGCTGCTGTAATAAAGGATCGTCAGCTTCTTTCAAATGTGGTAGCCGGGCAGGATGTTCACCGGAAATATGGTGGAGTGGTCCCTGAACTGGCCTCCCGGGCTCATCAGCAAAACATTGTACCAGTGGTGGATATGGCGCTGAAGAAGGCAGAAATAACGAAGAATGATATCGATGCGGTAGCCTTTACGCGGGGACCCGGACTTCTGGGCTCTCTGTTGGTGGGAACTTCCTTTACCAAGGGCTTTACTACAGCCCTGGATATACCCATGATCGAGGTAAATCATCTCCAGGCGCATATTATGGTACATTTTATTCAGTCGAAAGAGTCAGATTCCCTTCCTCCTCGATTCCCATTTTTATGTTTACTTGTATCGGGAGGGCATTCACAGCTGGTAGTCGTAAAGGATTATCATAAAATGGAGATCATAGGACGGACTATTGACGATGCAGCAGGGGAGGCCTTTGATAAGTGTGCCAAGCTTCTTGGTCTTCCCTACCCGGGCGGACCGCATGTGGACCGGCTGGCTCAGGCTGGTGACGGGCTCAGGTTTAAATTCAACAAGCCACGTATCGGTGGTTTTGATTACTCTTTCAGTGGATTGAAAACTTCTTTCTTATATTTCCTCAGGGATCACCTGAAGGAGGATCCTGAATTTGTGGAAAAGAACAGGAAGGATCTGGCAGCATCCCTACAGTATACCATTATCGATATTTTGCTTAATAAACTAAGAAGGGCCATGAAGGAAACAGGTATCCGCCAGGTTGCCCTGGCTGGAGGGGTTGCTGCAAATTCAGGACTTCGAAAGGCTCTCAAAGCTGAAGCTGACAAAGGCAACTGGGAGGTGTTTATTCCACCTCTTAGCTATACAACCGATAATGCAGCCATGATTGCCATTACCGGATATTACCGCTACCAGGAGGGATATTTTGCTTCTGACGATATTGCTCCTTTGGCCAGGATGTATTTCTGAGTTTGCTGTACAATTAATGGATAAAAATGAAAATGATTTGTACTCGCATGCCGCAAAATTTACTATATTGTTCTTACTTTTTAGCTAAGGATGGATAAACTTGAGTTTCAGCCTACTCTGAAGACACCGTATGTTTTGCTGGACCCCAGTGGTAAGATCAAATTCAAAGGTCGGTCTATTCCTGAGGACGTATCACTTTTTTATGAAGATATCCTTGATTGGATCATTGCTTTTGCATCCTCGCCACCTGCATCAACAGAGGTAAATATAGAGATGGAGTACTTGAATAGTGGTACATCCAAGTATATGCTTCGTTTGCTCAAAAAGCTAAAAGAAGTTGATAATGATGGTTACGATCTGAAAATCAACTGGGTATATGAGGAAGGTGATGATGATATCCTGGAGAGAGGTGAATATTATGCTTCCATCCTGGACCTGAAAATAAAATTTATCGAAGTCGAATAGTCCTAATCTCCCGCGTTTTGCTGTAGTTTTTTATCCAGGTATTTCCAGAATGCCAGGTGGAAGAGGTATGAGTCACTGTTCTCAATTGCCTTTTGGAAATTGATGGTGCTGTCACAGCCCAAGGGATGGATGATGGATGGATCGAATAAGCCCGGTTTTTCAGGGTGGAACTGTATCCCGGTAACATTTGGGTAATCAATGTGTTGAATTGCTTCAATAATCTTCCCATCCATGGAGGTGGCTGCCACTTGCCATCCCGACCCCAGTGTCTGGATTGCCTGGTGATGGGAGCTGAGCACCAGTGGTTCAGTTCTTTTTTTTATGCCTATTCCGCGGGTGAAGAAGCTATTCTTTCTCAGGATAATCCTGTGAAAGTGATAAGAGGTGGGGCCTTCGCATTTAGTATTCAGATAGTCCATGTAGTTGCGGTGTATCTGGTCATGGGGCAGAGCCAGGATCTCCTCTGCGTTCCATATCCCATATAGTTCAGTTGGAATATCCTGTATCATGGTTCCTCCGGTAGCTACGTTCATGGTTTGCATTCCCAGGCAAATTCCATTGACAAGGTAGTCCTTGTCTTCTTCCAGCAAAGGTTTCCACTGGGGATCCTGGCTGCCTCCCAGCAGGTGAAAAAGGTAGGATAGCTCCAGGTAGTGCCTGTGAGGATCGGTGACCTGGGTGAGCAGATGAGTCTCCTCCCCGTATACCACAGGTGGAATATCTGGTCCACCCATAAACAGAGCTCCTCTGGAGCACTTAAAAATTTCCCTGAACTGTATGCTTGCCGGATTTTCACTGAATACATTCTCTGCTCCCAGCTCTCCGGTGATTTTTCGTAGACTGAACCAGGATGCTTTGTGCTCATCAATGTAGGCTTCTGCTTTGCTGTAATCGTAGCTTTCACCAGGGTGGTATACTCCCAGCAGGTGATAGCCATTTAGCTGGAATATCTCATCGTCCATAAGCTTTTGAAACAGCTCCAGGTTATTGGCTGTTGGATGAAAGAGAAGCACAGTATCCTGTGCCCGCACCGTAAAGGAGATTGAAAGCAGAAGGATAAATGCGGTAATTCCGAAAGGGAGCTTCATAAATGATGTATTCGGGCTACTTCAGCAAGGCAGCCATTTGCTGGATAAATTGATTAAGGTTCTCTTGGGTCTCTTCGTCCAGGTTCTTGAAGTTTACGTTTCCATTGTTCACCTCCTGCAGAAAGTTGGAGGCAAGAATCGCCCTGGAGTAATTGTTGTCTATCAAGTATTCCGAGTTCTTTACTGTAATTCCTTCCCTGACCTTAACCACGTATTTTTTAAAGTCTATGGTGGAGAACAGATCCTCTGCGTCGGGGTGAAAATCCATCAGTAACATCTGTTTGCTGGCAAGGTCAATTTTATTATCATATTGTTCTTTCATCAGCTTCTCATGCACAGCTCTCTCCTCCGAATTGCCAAAGTTAAGAATGATATAGTCAATACCCCATCCCATGAGGATATTCACCATCATCGGTATGCTCTCGGCACCTGAGGCAGGTAGAAAATAGCACTCCTTTTCAAAACCTGTCAGCGCGACGATTGCCTTCATGAAATAGAAAGTAGACAAATCCTTAACAATAACATTATTGAAAGATTTTATAATTTCCTGCTGACTCAGTCTGGCACCCATGGTGGAGTATATGGGTGACAGGGTATCGGCAGTGGCCGATTTAAGTGAACGCGCGCTGTAGACAAGTGTTTCACTTTTCATATCATCTTGAACGGCACGTTGAACAGCCAGGATCCTGTATAGCTTGTTTACATCGATCAAGTGGGGTGAGTGGGTGGTGTAGATGATCTGGATCCGTTCCCGGATATCATCAAATACTTTCAGCACATCCTCCTGTGCCCTGGCATGCAGGCTTACAGCCGGTTCATCGATCAGCAGTACTTTATCGCGCTGACTCTTATCCATGGCAGTGGCCTTGAGTTCCAGAAAGAAGGAAAGGAACCACCTTACTCCCCGGCTGCGCTGCTTGGGATAGAGTCGTTCCAGTTCGTCTTTGATCCAGAATTCTATAAATGGTTTCCCACTCTTTTCAGGATTGGTATGATCGTAATGTGAGAGTTCGAAATTAATGTTGATCTTATTATTCTTCCCCAAATTCTGTCTCCAGAAATCCTGGAAATTAAGTGTGAGTTCTCCATTGAGATTCTCAATTTTCTGTTTCAGGATCCTGCTGGAGGGCTGCTGAAAAAAGGAATACTCCAGCCCGGTTATTGTCAGGAAGTTAAGTGCTGCCTTATACCCTTCAGCACGCTTGTTGGCCCTTATAATATCCTCCAGGTCGATGCGGTTGGGGAGAAGAGAACTAAAATCTTCAAACATCTCAAAATCTGGAAGGATCTTAAATATCTCCTCGGCAAGTTCGGTGGAACTATAGAATTCCTTTGCCGATTTCAGTTCCTTTTCGGCTGCTTTTACTGCGTTCTCAATGGACATTCCTTCAAAGACAAATTCAAGTGCAAGCAGCTGGATACTGTGCTCCACATTCAGTTGTTCGATTTCTTCTTTGAATTTTTCAATCTCTGTTCTGAAAATCTCTTCTTTGATTTCAGCGGCACGCTGTTCCCTTTCCGAAGGATACATACCGGTCATCTGAAGTATCTGTTTCAGCTGTTCCCGTGCAAGTAGCAGTTCCTCTCTTTTCAAGGTGCTCTCCTCTTTAATTTCCTTCAGTTTATCACTCACCCTGATTTTTTCATTCAGCGCCTCAAGAATATCCTTTTTCTCCTCCTGTTTTATTTTCTTCTGTTCGAGGGTCTCCTTAAGTTTAAGAAACATCTCCTCTTCCTGTTTTAACTCCATCCTCAGCTCTTCTTTTCGTTCCCTGGTAGGGAACTTCCTGATGTTTCGTTTTATTGCATTCATTCTGAGCCTGACCGTCTCAACTTTTTCAAGGGTCCATTCAAGCTCATCATTGGCTTTATTCAGGTGTTTGGATGCAGTGGCTTGATCCCGGTTCAGGTGTTCCAGGTTCTCCATAATCCTTGCTTCCCTTTCTCTTAACTTATGGAGGGATACATTATAGACTTCCTGAAACTCATCGCCCATTTCCATATGGGAATCCATGTCATCTACCCACTTTCTTGTAAGGGAGACGGTATCCACTGTTGTGATCAGTTTCCTGATCTCAGGACTCAATCTTTGTTTATTGAGCCTGTTCTCCATATCCTCAAATTGAAAAGTGAACTTACAGGTCACCACAGGTAATGAAAGATCGCTTCTGAGCATATCCTCAATCAAAACGCCATCGTGGAAGGCTTTGAGAGCTTCCAGGATGGATGTTTTACCCGATTCGTTCTGACCAATCAGGCTGGTGATGTTGTCATGGGCCAGCTGGTGCCAGCCGGTATCCACAATGGATCTGAAGTTCTGAATTCTGAAAGAAACCAGTTGCATATCTGCTGCTTTATATAAATCGTATTCCGAATATCAGAATGTCGTCCACCTGGGGTTCATCACCCTTCCACTCCATCATTACGCGGGCCAGCTCCTTTTTCTGCTTCTCCATGGTCCGATCCGATATTCTTATCAGTAACTCTCTTAACGGTCCGTACTTGAATTTTTTGTTCCCGGGTCCTCCAAATTGATCAGGATATCCATCAGAAAATAGGTATACGGTATCTCCCGGCTTTAGTTGCAGTGTATGGTTGGTAAATGAGTTCTCTGCAACGGCATCGATTCCAACCGGCATTTTATCTGCTTTGATCTCGGTAAGTACCTTGTTGCGGATGTGGTAAAGCGGATTGTTGGCACCCGAGTATTGGAGCTTCCTGGATTTGGGATGGAACACACAGAGCGCCATATCCATAGCATCCTTATTTTCCAGTTCATAACCTCTCTGGTGCAGTGCTTTCATAACCCTTTCCCGCAGAAGGTTGAGGATCCTGCTTGAGCGGATAGGACCCCTGATGCTTAGAATCTCATTCAGGAAAGAGACTCCCATGATACTCATCAGTGCACCAGGTACCCCGTGTCCTGTGCAATCCCCTGCAGCCACCACGATGTAGTCTTCCTTTCGGGAACAGTAGTAGAAATCACCGCTTACGATATCCCGTGGCTGATGGAATATAAAGAATTCGTGCAGTAGATTCTCTATGTACTTCAGGTCAGGCAGTACTGCACGTTGAATAAAGCTGGCATATTTTAAACTTGCCATCAGTTCCCTGCGTTGCTCCAACAGGTTTTCTCTTGAGAGTCTTGATTCTTTCAATCTTTGTTAATTCTTATTCCCATCACCAGGATATCATCGATCTGATCGAGATCACCCATCCATTCCGATAATACTTTTCCCATGGCCACACCCTGCTCCTTCATGGGAACTGACTGCATTTCAAGGATCATTTTTTTAAAGTTCAGCGACATAAATTTTTTCCCTTTTGGTCCGCCAAACTGATCAACGAATCCATCAGTGAACATATATAGATTATATCCTTCATTTTTAAAGGAAGAGGACTGGAATGCATCCTTTTTCTCAGATATTCCAATGGGCATCAGGTCGGCACGAATCTGAAGCAGCAGGTTTTTGTCATCGTGAATGCAGCCCCTGGGCAGATCCAGCGTCCCCCCCTTGCTAAGCTTCGCCTTTTCGCTCCGATTCAGTTTTCTTACCAGGTAGAGGGGATTATAAGCACCCGAAAACTGAAACTCATTGCTCTTGAGGTCAATGGAAACCATGGCCAGGTCCATCCCGTCCTTGCTTGAGCCCATTGTATTCTGACCAGTTTGTTTCAGGGAGGAGATTACATGATCCCTTAGCTGTTCCAGAATCACGCTGGTGTCAGTAATCTTCGATTTGATTACTATTTCATCCAGAAAGGTCATCCCCAGCATGCTCATAAAGGCTCCAGGAACACCATGTCCCGTGCAATCAGCAGCCACAACAAGTAGTTTTTCCCTTATGGCTCCTATCCAGTAAAAATCACCACTTACAATATCCCTTGGCTTGAAGAAAATAAAATGTTCAAGGGTATGCTCATCCAGCAGCTTTTGAGAGGGTAGGAGGGCCTGCTGTATCCGGCTTGCATATTCGATGCTGTCGGTAAGTTCTTCCTTCTGTTTTCTGATTTCAGTGGTTCTCTCTTCAATGATGGATTCCAACCTGATATTTTCCTGTTTCAGCCTTCGGGTATAGAGTTTGATTATTATATACACCAGGAGCGCCGCGATGATAAGGTAGATCAGATAGGCCAGAACATTTGCATACCATGGTCTGAGTATGGTAAATGACCAGGTGGCGGTCTCACTCTCAGTTCCATAGACATTTTTAGCCTTTACCTTCATGGTATAGTTTCCGGAATGCAAATTGGTAAATTCGCTGAATGTGATCCTGTTCCAGGGGGACCATTCGTCCTGAAATCCCAACAAGAGATAGCTGTATTCTGTTTCTTCTTCCTGTTCAAAGAAGGGAGCGGCCCATTCAAAGCGGATATGGTTGAGTCTGTAGCTGATTTCAGGATAGCTTCCTTTATCCTGGGAGTCGGTCAGACTGCATGTTCCATTGTTATTTACCCGGTAGTTCGCACCCTCAAAAAGAACAGAATCATTACCAATACTTACCTTCCGGATTAAAGCATTGTAAACATTGGTGTCCTTCCTGGAAAATCCTTTGTCAAACTGATAAAGCTTGTTAGATTTCCCAAACCAAACATCGCCTTCAGGATCACTATAGAAAACATCCACTGAAGTATTATCGAGCCGCTGGAATGATTTTTCCTGGATGACCTGAAGGGCCTCATCGGTTTTTCTGGCCACCAGTTCGCACCACTCACCGGAGGCGTTTTCAAAAGAGAACCAGAAGTCTCCATCAAAATCCTGGTAAAAGGCCATGATCAGGTTCTCTCCGGGAGGTAGTATGCTGTTATAAAAAGTATCCCTGTAGAAGGTGTTCCTGAAGTAGTTGTATCTGTAAAATCCATTGCTGGTACCCAAGAGCACTTCATCTGTTTCAGGATCGGTATATACCTGGTTATTGACATTGGAAGGCAGACCTTGAGACTGGTCCATAAACATGGTGGTAGCCTGGGCGGGATGCTCGATATCGATTCGGACAACCATATAATCTGAACTGCCCCAAAAATAATCGTATTTATCGATACACTTCTTTAGCAAGAGAGCATTGTCTGGAAGCCTGTTTATCTGCATAAATTCCGACCACTGGCCTCGGGTATATTCCACTCCAACTACCTGGCTCGTTCCTGTATAGATTCTGTTTCGGTGCTTGGGATCCTGCAGCAGGAACCTGCCGGAATACTTCCCGCTTCCATAATTTTCTCCTTCTGGATTCACGATCAGATCTTGCATCAGGGTGACATTCATACGCTGGTCCACTACATAGATTTCTTCATCTGAGGAAGCCAGCAAAAATGATCTGTTGGCCGTAGGGCTGAAGAGAAAAAGGTGACGAATAGTTTCATTGCCAATTACAGGAAGCTGGGTGAAGGATGTTCCGGTTGATGTTGAACTCTTGTAGTAGAGTCCCCCGAATGTTGAGATAAAAAGCCGGTCATTGAATTTTTTGACATCGGTGATGAAGCCCTCGAATCCGGACATCTCGGTAAATACGCGGAAGGGGTTTGAGGGTTCCAGTTTGCTGATTCCCATAAAATTAGCAATCCACAGGGGACTTGCACCTTTCATCTGGTCGTTATAATATACAAAGGGGACCTGGTCATCGATCAGCCCTTCAGATTCGCTGATAATTTCAAGGGCCTCACCGTCCCGGTTAAGTATGACTACTCCGTTATTGAGTGTTGCGACAGCAAAGTTTTCCTGCAATGGCCTTATGTAGGTGATGTTGCCTTCAATGAGATACTCATCCAGTTCCGGTTCAGCAAAATCAAGCTTAACATGGCCCGATTGAAGATCAAAAAGATAAAGCCCATCATAATATGTTCCCACCAGAAGTCTTGTACTATCAAACTTCACCAGTCCTGTGATGGTTCTTTCGCTGAAATAATCCCCACCTGGAACTGTTATGAATTGATCCTCCCGGAACTTCATTAACCCCTTATCAATATCGGACTGATAAAGGGTTCCGTCAATGAGAAAGGAGTAGAGTGATTGCTCGCCCGATGGATGGATGGAGAGTTCTTCCATGGCTGTATCATAGATGAAGACATATTCAAAGGAGCAAAAATAGACCTTCCCCTGATCATAATAGCTTCTCCAGATGCCAGTAAAATAGTAGAGATTCTGATCCAGGCTATCGGAGATGGACCTGTAATGCAAGGCTCCATGTTTGTCCGGAGCCAGGAATCCAAACTCAGAATCTGCACCCACATAGACCACCCCATCGTCGCCACATACCATGGAAAGGACCATGGGATCTCTGGGGACCGGAATTCTGCGCCACTCTTCCCCATCGTATTCCAGGATACCCTTGTCGTTGTTTCCCACATAGATGACTCCGCGTGCATCCTGGGTGATACACCAGTTCTGCTCGCTTCCCTGGGTAATGGCATGTTCATAGTTGGTAACTATGGGGACCCCCTTCCTGTTGGGTTGTGCCAACAGGCTGCTTGTCAACGAAAGGCAGAAAAGATAAGTAATAAGCAGGGATCGCTTTCCCATAAAAGAAATTTTACTTTCTAAATTTAATCAAATCTTTTTTCTCAGGCTTATTCAAGCAGACGCAAATCAAAGATACCTCCTTTTATGATGTAACAGGGAGAGCCACACTCTTCATCTGCATTATAATATGTCATTTTATCCTCATCAAATGCTTCAATCACTTTTGCTCCGGAGTGGTACTTAGCCCGAACCGTATAGGTACTGTTCACCTTGGAATAAAGATAAAACTCGTCCGTGGTGGCCGTATCCTGCCAGTCGATCTTTCCTTCCTCATAGTTTCCCCTGTAAAAAGTAAGGGGCACCGAGTCATTTTCGGCATCGATACTTACATAAATAATCAGATTTGCGCTATCGGGTTTATATCCGTAACAATCGCTGCAATTCACCTCCAACACCCAGTCTTCTGTTTCACAGGCCGTAAATTTGCCTGAAAGAACCAAGAGGAAGGCAGCAAGCAGCAACTTAGTAGTTAATCTCTTTACGGATAGTTTCATTTTTCAGAATCGGTATATTGATATGAATGGTAATACTGGTTTTCCATGCTCCTTCCAGCAGCGTTCCGAATGTATAGCGTTCGGCTCCTGCCTTGATTCCTGCAATTTCTCCCTTCAGATAGAATCCACCCGACAGTGCAAGAGAGTAATGTGCTTTAGGATGGTCGCTAACACCCCTGTATCCCGGCATGGAGAGCATGCCATAAACTCCTCCATAAGCTCCATAGGCCACGCCCGATTGATCATGAAAAAGTGTGAAATATTTTCCTGCTCCATGGGTCCAGACCCACCTTGACTCCCTGTACTGGTGAATCAGCAGATCATCTATTTCTACCTGTACCCTTCGTAAAGACGGACGGAAATCGATGCCGGTTTCAGCGAAAACACCATACTTGCTGTCCAAAACCGAGAGCCTGACCTGCATCATATGTTCATTCTTTCTGAAGGAGTTTCCCCATCCAATTTGCATCTCTGTGAACTGGGGGCGGGGAGAAGGTTCTGCTCCTGCTTTTTTCAGAAGTGCCAGGCACTCCCTGTTGCCCTGTTGCCTGGCAAGATCATAAAGGTTCTGATTCGCCCGTATGGCATGGTTTACGTTGGCTCCACTGTCAATTAAAATTTTCGCAATGGTGTCGCGCCCGTACTGAATTGCATGAGCCAGGGGGGTATAATTCTTTTTATTTACCTTCTCCAGGGCTGCCTCTTTTTCAAGCAGCAAAAGGGTCATTTCTTGATCTCCCAGCTGGGCCGAAATCATCAGGGGGGTATTTCCCTTAAGGTCCCTGCCATCCGGATCGAGTCCGTTCTGAAGCAGAACATCGGCTGTTTCGAGCTGACCAAAGTAGACGGCTGTCATCAGGGCTGTATTGCCATCTTTATCCCTGATGCTGTCTGATGCACCATAGAAGAGCAGCAGGTCCGCCATTTGATAATCATTTAAGGCAGCAGCGTATAACAAAGGGGATCCCTGGAAATCATCACGATGGTCCGGGTCGCTTCCCTTTTTCAAGAGGTATTGTGCTACATTGAAATGCTGGTTCAGTACAGCGATCAGCAGGGGGGTGGTCCCTTCCATATAGCTAAGTTCAGTATCGGCACCGTTCAGTACAAGGAGTTTTACAAGGAGAGTATCTCCACTTTCTGCAGCAAACATCAGTGCGGTCATTCCCCCGTCAGCTTTTGCATTGGGATCAGAACCCCGCTGCAGTAAGGTAAATACTGCCTGGGGATTTCTCTTTAGAACCGATTCAACCAGATTCCAGTCATCCATGCCTGCCTTGAAATAGGAGGTATCCACTTGTTCTCCCGGACTCTCTTCCTGGGCAAAAACAGGTGGGCTGCTCAGGGTGGTGATTAGAATCCCTGTCAGTAAAGCAATGATACAACTGATGTTTATACTTTTATCCACCTGATCGTTTCACTTTGAATCCTTGCTCCTGTAGCAGCGATATAAGCCGATCCCTGAAATCCCCCTGGATCAGAATGGTGTTGTCACTCACCGATCCCCCGACACCACATTTGCTTTTCAGCTCTTTAGCCAGATTTTTAATATCCTCTGTACTTCCAACAAAACCTTCCACCAGTGTAACTTTCTTTCCTTTGCGGTTTCTTTTATCCAGGCTCACATATAGCTTTTGCTGCCGAGGAGGAACTGTCTCATTTTTCTCTTCCACGCCCGATTCATATTGAAAATCCGGGTTGGTCGAATAGACCATGCCCTGCCGTTTTTTCCAGTCATTTTCCATAATCGTGCTCTTCTGATTGCAGCATAAATATCTAATGTATTGATGATCAATTAGCTGCCAAGTTCCAGCTGGTTGCGAACCAGGTTAAAATAATGTCCTTTCTTGGCTATCAGGGTATTGTGTTTACCTTCTTCAACGATTTTGCCTTTATCAAGTACAATGATCTGATCCGCATTTTTCACGGTGCTCAGGCGATGTGCCACAATCAGCACGGTTTTTCCCCTGAAGACCAGTTGAAGGTTGTCCATAATCCTTCTTTCGTTATTTGCATCCAGGGCACTGGTGCCTTCGTCAAGGAAAAGGAAGCTGGGGTTTTTATAGATGGCCCGTGCTATGAGGATCCGTTGTTCTTCACCTCCGCTGAGGGTCAATCCTTCCTGTCCGATCATTGTGTTATATCCCAGGGGCAACTGGTCGATAAAGTCATCCATGCAGGCCATTTTTGCAGCATATAAGAGCTGGTCGGTTTTGATATCCTGCTGGCCCAGGGCAATATTTCTGGCAATAGTATCCGAGAAAATATAACCATCCTGCATTACCACACCACACTGTCTTCTCCACAGATCGGGCGACATCATCTGTATGTTCATATCTCCGGCCCTGATATCCCCTTTTGCAGGCGGGTAGAAGCCCAGTAACAACTTCAACAGGGTGGTTTTCCCACTACCACTCACGCCAACAAGTGCAGTCACAGTATCTTTCTCAAGGCTCAGGGTTATATCTTCCAGCACATTGCGTTGAATAGCACCCGGATAGGTGAAATCCAGGTTATTTACTGCAATCTTTTCTATGGAAGGTAGAATGGTTACTCCTGTTTCACGCTGATATTCATCTTCAGAGTCGTGTATTTCACCTAATCGTTCCAGGCTGATCTTGGCATCCTGGGCCTTGTGAAAGAAGGAGATCATCTGTTCGATAGGTCCGTTTAGCTGACCAAGAATATATGAGATTGCCAGCAGAGTACCCAGTGTCAGATTTCCGTTCACCACAGCAATGGCTGCCGTCACATTGATGAGAATGTTTTTAGTTTCATTGATAAATACCCCACCGGCTTCCTGGTACTGGTTGAGGGAGAGTGATTTCAGGTTGACCCTGAAAAGACCTGCCTGGATATCTTTCCATTCCCACTGGCTGGTTTGCTCAGCATTGTTCAGCTTGATCTCCCTGATCCCATGAATAATCTGGATCAGTTTACTCTGATTCTCCGCCATCTTGGAAAAGTACTTCTGATCCAGTGACCTTCTGCGTTTCATAAAGATGAAGATCCACAGGAAATAGAGTACACCGCCGGCCAGGAAGATCAGCAGTATCTTCAGGCTGTAGATAGCAAGAATAATGGCAAAAACCACCAGGTTGACCATGGAGAATAGGATGGTGAGCGATGAAGTGGTCATGAATGTTTCGATCCTGCGGTGGTCACTAATACGCTGCAGGATGTCACCGGTTAGCTTGGTGTCAAAAAATCCCACAGGCAGCTTCATAAGCTTTGTGAGGAAATCGGAAATCAGTGCAATGTTGACGCGGGCACTGAGGTGAAGCAGAATCCACCTGCGGATGAAGTCGATCCCCATCTGGGAGATAATCAGCACAAACTGGAAAAGCAGCACCAGGTAGATAAAGGGCAGGTCCTGGTTGGTGATCCCAAAGTCCACCATGGACTGGAAAAGAAAGGGAAGCAGGAACTGGATAATGCTTCCAAGGATCAAGCCAAGCAAGAGGTGGTAAATATAGCGCTTGTAGGGGGCCAGGTACCTCAACAGATATGTGAATCCGGTTTTCTTCACAGGCTCATCTTCCTGGTTCAGAAAGTCAGGTGTTGGCTGCAGCAGGAGTGCGGACCCTTTGGCTTCTCCATCCTGACGGGTACTGATCCATCCTTTCAGAAATTCCTCTTTTGAATAGACCGTATGTCCAAAGGCCGGGTCGGCTATGAATATCTTATCCTTCCGGATCTTATATACGACCACAAAATGGTTTTGTTCCCAGTGAACCACTACGGGCAATGGGGCCTCTTTCTGAAGACGTTCCCAGGTGAGTGAGACCCCCATGGTCTGCATACCTATTTCTTCTGCAGCACGGGCAATCCCCAGCATGGATACTCCTTCCCGTGTCAGGTGAGACTTATCCCTGAGAGTTTGCAGGGTAAAATGTTTTCCATAGTGGCGGGCCACCATTCTGAGACAGGTGGGACCGCAGTCCATGGCGTCAAGTTGCTTGTAGAAAGGGAAAGAAGGCATACAGATGTTTGCTTATGCCCCTAAATTAAGAATTATTTTAACAAAACCTTTTCCAATTTCAGCGCATCAGATTGGTAGGGCCCATGCTGTTTGGTCAAAGGATGTATCATCTCCAGTGCCTCTTCCCGTTTGCCCGATTTCAACAGAGCCATTGTGCTGTACCAGGCAATGGCCTGTTCAGTCAGGACCATGTTGTCCGGATCCTCAATGGAAACTAATCCAAAGACCTCATCCTGACGGTTCAGTTCAATGGCCGACAACAGGCAGTAAAGCTGGAGTAGTTGGTTCTCCCCCTCTTCGCTGATGCGGGCCGATATCAGTTCCATGGATTTGCTGTAATTGCCTTGGCTATACTGATGGATTCCTGCTTCCGGCTCTCCCCGGGTATCCTGATTATATGTAAGGACCACCGGGTCGTTCTGAGGATCATAATATCTGGACAGGATCTTTTCATTGTCCGGATGGTTCAAAGGAATAATAAGTAAGAGAGCCAGGCTGCATGCGGCTGCAAGGGGGACATACCACCGGTGACGAAACCAATGTTTTGTTGGTTCTGCCTGGGGTGCTTCATGATCCATGGCTTCCACCAGTTTCTTCCTGAAGGCTTCCTGGTCCTTCATCTGGAGCTGATCACGGATCAGGCTATATGCTGCCGAAACTTCCTCAAATTCTCTCTTCAAATCAACATTGGATTCCAGCTCCTTTTCGAAGGAGGTGGTTTCTTCCTGCTGAAGGTCGCCCGACAAGTATTTAATAATAAGATCAACGTAGCTCATTTTTCAGTCGTTTAAATAGGGGGTCGTTCACAATCCTTTTAATGAGGCTTTTCTTGCATCTGTATTTTCTGTCCGCCGTATGGTGCAGATCCTTGTAATTCATTTCCGCACGGATATCTTCCACGCTGAAATTATTGAAATACATGGAGAGAATCGTCTGACAATCTTTGCTCAAATCGGCAAAGTGTTTATTGAAAAGATCGGTCAGGTGATCCTGAAGCAGGGGATCATCGGCAGGTCCGGGATCATTGACAACCAGGACTTGTTGCCGAAGTTTCTCTGCACGTTGCAAATATTTTTTACGTTCCTGCACCCAGATGTTCTTACAGATGGCATAGAGGTAGGTTCCGAACTTACAGCTTAACTCCAGCTCGTCCGATTTGATACGTTTGTATACGATGATCATCGCATCCTGGAAAATATCCCGGGCCTGTTCCCTTGATCCCTGGTTGTGCGTGATGTAGCCTTCAGTGATGGGGTAATAGCTGTCATACACATACTGGAGTATAGCTGAATCGTGGTTTCTGATTCCTTTGATCAAATCGGTATTGGAAGGGGGTTTCATAATTCAGCTAATAAAATAGGCAGGTGATAGTGAATCACCTGCCCGGATAGTAATAGTTTTAGTTAGCAAGTAGAAAAGAGAAACGCCTTTTCCAAATGTGCTGATTGCAAATATATATGATTTAGTCTTCATCCCCGGCCAATATCAATGTTTAATAACACATTTATTGCTTGATGTGGTCAACTGTACCCATATCAGCGTCTAATCCAAAGAAAATTAAAAAAAAACATTTTTAGAAAGGTAGTTGGGTGAGATCCACATTGCCGCCCGATAGAATCACTCCAACCTTCCTGTTTTTGAACTCGCTGCTTTTTCTGAATAAGGCGGCTACAGCCACGGCACTGGAAGGCTCGATCACTATTTTCATACGTTCCCAGATAAACTTCATAGCCTCAATGATCTCACTCTCCTCCACCCTGATGATCTTGCTTACCAGTTTTTGGATGATGGGAAAATTCTGATCGCCCAATTGCGTTTTTAGTCCATCTGCAATGGTAAGCGGATTGACACTGGCTTGTATCTTCCCGGTTTTCAGGGAGAGATAAGCATCATCTGCCCCGAAAGGTTCGGCCCCTATTGTTTCGATATAATAGTGAAGATGGTTGACAGCCAGTGCTGTACCGGCCAGGAGTCCTCCGCCTCCTACCGGTGCAATCACAACATCCAGCTGCTCTGTATCCTTGGCCAGCTCCATTACAGCAGTTGAATGTCCAAGAATGACATTCATATCATTGGATGGATGGATGAAGGTTGCTCCAAGTTTCTTCTGCTGTAGCGCCATGATGGCCTCCCTGCTCTTCAGTGTAGGTTCACATTCGATGATCTGGGCACCATAGCCAGCCACCGCATCTTTTTTAACAGCCGGTGCATTGGAAGGCATTATAATATAAGCTTTAGTATTGAGGGCACTGGCAGCCAGGGCCAGGGCAGCTGCAAAATTTCCTGAGGAATGTGTAATAACTCCCCTGGCGCGCTCATCCTCCGATAACTGAAGAATAGCATTGACGGCTCCCCTGATCTTAAAGGCGCCTCCCCGCTGGAAGTTCTCACATTTAAAATATACACTGGCATTGAGCATCTTATCGATGGTGGAGGAGGTAAGCACCGGTGTATTGTGAACATAGGGACCGATCCTTTTTACGGCCGCCTGAACATCTTTGAGGGCAGGTATCATAGTTACATGAATTAGTGAATACGTACCAAGTATCGATAAATATAAGGCACTTTCAGGAGAAAGAAAAGCCTTACCTTCCAAAGCGGTACCTGATGGAGAGTCCGAAATCCAGAAAATCAGGTTCAAAAACAGCGTAGATGTTGAGCATTGGTTTCCAATCGAGGCTGAAGTTAAGGGGCAGATCTCTGAGCGTATACTCCAATCCGGCCACAGCTGCTAGACCAGTGGAGAATTCCTGTTCCCAGTCTCCCCCAAAAATACCACCGCCCAGGTAAATGAAGGTTCTTTTATTATGAAAGGGCTTCAGGTGATGCTCATAAAGGGCACTTAGGTTAAAACCATGACGGTTGTAGAGGAGATCAGCTTCAATGGCCCACATTTCGTGCAGCCGGAATCCTTTGTATGTGATACCGCTGGAGTAGCCGGCACGTATGCCGGCAGCATGATTATAGGGTTGAGCCTTCAATTTCCCCTGCCAGGATGTAAAGGCAAGAATCGTTAAAAGTAAAAGGATGTATTGCGCCGATGTTCCTTTCATGGTTCTTGTATATCAGATACTTTCTCCAGTCTGCCCCCTATTACCTCGAAAGTGGTTTCTGTATAGGAGGGGATACGGAGTCCAGCCGGGAGATAGCTGCTTCTTACAATGGTGGTTTCGATCTTCACCCGCTGCCGGGAAATGCACCTGTCCAGCCATCCGCTTTCCCTGTCCATCCGAAAATCGTAGGTCTGGCTTCCGGATACTGCCGATTTAACCTCTCCCATACCGGTTGTTTCCTCGAATTCTTTCATGGCATTCAGCATGCCCAATCCCTGGATCACCACTGCCTCCCTGGTGGATTTGGTGAGGTAAAAACGGTTGACCATCTTCACCGCCTTGGTATTAAAATAGTAAGTGATATCATTGGTCCAGTTGCTCATGGGCTGAATAACAGGGTAGACGTAGACAAAGAGGTTAATCAGGCTATGGAAAGCATCACTGCCATAGGCCTCCTCCAGGGTTTTCAATATGACTTCTTGCTCCGAGCTGTCGGCAGCAGGTTTTGATGTCAGGGAGACAAAAAAATCATCCAGTCCATTCAGACTTACCATCTTTCCGGCAGGAGTCATCACCATCTGAAAGCTATGCAGTTCCAGCATATCCACCATCTCTGAAAGCATCTTGTTTTTCCCGGATGCAGAACTGATATCAATATTCAGCTGGGGTGCCAGCATGGAGATGAGCAAGTCCCTGTATCGAACACTCATATGAATCTGGCCGGCACTGTCGACGGAATTGACAATGAATTCCATCCTGGTAAGATTGTAAAAAGAGATTTCCTGGTTGTCGATGGATTCGGAGTGGGTATTTTGCTGAAGATCACTTTCCAGGAAATAGCTTTCACCCGGATGCAGCATATAGGATAGCCTGGGCTCCTGAGCATTTACTCGGCTTAAGAACAGCAGCGCTACTAAAGTTACTATGAAAAAAGATCTATGCACGTGGTGGATAAAAGTAGCAAATATTGACAGATTCTTATATTTACACAAGCTAAATTGAGATATGGCAGCAACATCAAAAAAGACATTCGGTACTTCGGCGGTATATTTTACAGCCATAGCCACCATTCTGGGGGCGGTACTTTTCCTGAGATTTGGATTTGCAGTGGGAACCCTGGGATTCTGGGGGGTGATTGCTGCCATCCTTCTGGGACACCTGGTAACCATTCCCACAGCCCTGGCCATTTCTGAAATTGCCACCAACAAGCGGGTTGAAGGGGGAGGGGAGTACTTTATCATTTCCCGTTCCTTTGGATTGAATATCGGGGCCACCATAGGCTTTGCCCTCTTTATATCACAGGCCATCTCCGTGGCCTTTTACATTATTGCCTTTACGGAAGCATTTGAATTTTTTTTCAACTGGGTGGGCAATCGTTTCGGATTTATCCTGCCCAGGCAGGTGATTAGTATTCCGGCCATGATCGGTCTAGCCGTGCTGATCCTGAAGAAGGGGGCATCGGTGGGGATGAAGACCCTGTACGTGGTTGTGGCCATCCTCCTTGTATCCCTACTCCTCTTTTTTCTGGGAAACACCGAGTACAGTCAGACCGAAACCTTTTCCTTCCTCTCGGCAGCTAAGGGAGACATGAGCCAGTTTTTCATCGTCTTTGCCATCATATTTCCTGCATTTACGGGAATGACTGCGGGAGTGGGACTGTCGGGCGATCTGAAGAAACCTGGAAAATCAATCCCACTGGGAACCATCCTGGCCACGTTCACCGGGATGATTGTCTATTTTTTTATTGTTTGGAAGCTAACTTCCTCTGCTAGTCTGGAAACCCTTCGGGATCCTGAAAATCAGCTGGTAATGGCCGATATCGCCATCATGGGTGGACTTGTTATACCCCTTGGACTGGCAGCCTCAACCTTTTCGTCGGCCATCGGTTCCATTCTGGTGGCTCCCCGGACCCTGCAAGCCCTTGCTGCTGATCATTCATTTCCTTCCAGGAAGCTCAATGCGTTTCTGGCAAGGGGAAAGGGAGAGAGCCGGGAACCCTTTAATGCAACGCTGGTCACCGTGGTCATCGCACTTGTTTTTGTGACTATGGGGGATGTGAACCAGGTGGCCGGGATCATCTCTATGTTTTTTATGGTCACTTATGGATCCCTTTGTCTGATCTCCTTTCTTCACCATTTTGGTTCGGCCCCCTCTTACAGGCCCTCATTCCGCTCACGCTGGTTCCTCTCTTTGGTGGGCTTTATTGCCTCGGTATGGGTGATGTTTAAAATCAACACCTTTTTTGCACTTGGAGCATACCTGATCATGGCCCTGCTCTATCTTTACATAAACAATTATCAGAAAAACAGGAAAGGGCTGGTATCAATCTTTAGCAATGCGCTCTTCCAGCTTAACCGGAGCCTGCAGGTTTACCTTCAACAGACAAGGAAATCAAGGGGAAATAATGAATGGCGCCCCAGTGCCATCTGTATCTCTAAGGATTCGTTCGAGCGGGACAAGGCCTTTCAGCTGCTGAACTGGATCAGTTACAAATATGGTTTTGGCACCTACATTCACCTGATTGAGGACTACTATTCCAAAGGGAGTTATAAGAAATCGGTGCTTGAATTGGAACGATTGATTAAAAATTTCAAGGGGAAGGGGAGTCATGTCTTTGTGGATACCATGATCTCGCCTTCTTACACATCGGCTGTGGCCCAGTCCATACAGCTTCCAGGGATCTCCGGCATGGAAAATAACATGGTAATATTTGAGTATGACCGGGATAGCCCTGAAGGGCTTGTTCCGATCATTGAGAATTTCTCCCTGGTCAATGCAGGGAACTTTGATGTATGCATTTTTGGGAGTTCCAAGAGAACCATCAACTACAAGAACGGAATCCATGTATGGATCCGAAGCTACGATTATGAGAACTCGCACCTGATGATCCTGCTGAGCTTTATCATTCAGGGGCACCCTGCATGGAAAAAGGGCGAGATTCGAATCTTTGATGTTTGCAACAGTGATAAAGAGGAGGAGACACGGAAGTCCCTTGAGGATCTGGTGCAGACGGGCCGCCTTCCCATAACCTCAAAGAATATCCAGGTTATCAGTGAAGATACTCTATCAGATCCCCGCCATCTGGTCAGAGAACACTCCACCCATGCCGGGCTTTGTATTATCGGTTTTCATACAGAGCGACTCAGGCACCAGGGAGGAAAGATCTTCGAAGGATTTGAGGAGATGGGAGACATTCTTTTTGTGAACGCCCACTCCCAGAAGGAGATTACTTAAGCACTATTGTTTGTACATTTTCTCTTTCAGGGCTTGAATCCTTTCATCCACAATATAATCATCGTAATCCATCAGCTTATCAATCATACCCTTTGGTGTGAGCTCAATGATCCGGTTACACACCGATTGAATCACCTCATGGTCATGGGAGGACATGAAGATGTTTTCGGGAAATTTGAGCAGGCTGTTATTAAAGGCCTGGATGGATTCCAGGTCCAGGTGATTGGTGGGTGTATCCAGGATCATTGCATTCCCATTACTAAGCATCAGCCTGGAAATCATGCAACGCATTTTCTCTCCTCCCGATAAAACCTTCACTCTTTTGTAGATATCATCGCCCGAGAAAAGCATTTTCCCCAGGTAACCACGTATGGTAGCCTCCAGTGTATCGGCCGTAAACTGACTGATCCAATCGGAGAGTGTCATGTCATTTTTAAAAAATCCTGAATTATCCAGGGGCAGGTAAGCAGAGGTAATGGTCTGTCCCCACTGATAGCTCCCCGCATCGGGTTTCTTATTGCCATTGATAATCTCAAAAAAGGCAGTCATAGCCCTGGGGTCCCTGGAAAGGAAAATAATCTTATCCCCACCGCTGGTCTGAAAGCTTACATCCCTAAAGAGAACTTCCCCATCCACACTGGCACTTAAGCCATTTACATCCAGGACCCGGTCACCTACTTTTCGTTCCGGGGTAAAAATAATACCCGGATACTTTCGGGTAGAGGGTTTGATATCCTGAATATTCAACTTCTCAATCATCTTTTTGCGGCTGGTGGTCTGTTTGGATTTGGCCACATTGGCACTAAACCGTGCAATGAACTCCTGCAGCTCTTTTTTCTTCTCTTCCGCTTTTTTGTTCTGCATCTGCATCTGCCTCAGGGCCAGCTGACTGCTCTGATACCAGTAGCTGTAGTTCCCGGCAAACATCTGGATCTTCCCAAAGTCAATATCCACAGTATGGGTAGAGATGGCATCCAGGAAGTGTCTGTCGTGGGAGACTACCAGGACCGTGTTCTCATAATTGGCCAGGTAGTTCTCCAGCCAGCTTACCGTATCCAGGTCCAGGTCGTTGGTAGGCTCATCAAGCAGGAGATTATCGGGCTTTCCAAAGAGCGCCTGGGCCAGCAATATCCTCACCTTCTGCTTTCCGCTCAGGTCTTTCATCAGGCTATCGTGCAGGGCTTCCTTGATTCCCAGGTTGCTGAGCAGGGTGGCAGCATCACTCTCGGCGTTCCAGCCATTCATATCTGCGAACTCCTCCTCCAGTTCCGAGGACTTAATACCATCTTCGTTAGTAAACTCCGTTTTTGCGTAGAGCTTATCCTTCTCCTGCATCACCTCCCAGAGCCTGGCGTGCCCTTTTAATACGGTATGAAGCGCCGAATACTCATCATAGGCAAAGTGGTCCTGGCTCAATATCGATAGCCGTTCGCCAGGCCCCAGAGAGATGTGTCCTGCCGTGGAATCAATCTCCCCTGAAATGGCCTTCAGGAAGGTGGACTTCCCTGCACCGTTCGCCCCGATAACACCATAACAGTTCCCGGATGTAAACTTCATATTTACCTCCTGGAACAAAACCTGCTTTCCAAATTGAATTCTTAATCCTGCAACTGTGATCATATCATTGTATAGATGAGCTTTGTTTAAAAAGGCTGCAAAGGTACAACTATTTTGCGCAATTCACGCAGCTCAGGCTTTCGGGTCTGTATAAGATTCTTGCTTCTGGGGTCGGCCTGCCACATTTAATGCAAATGCCAAAATCCTTTGTTCCTACCCGGGACAGAACACGCTGCAGGTTTCTCAGTTTTTCCTCTGCCTGTCGCAAAGAGGCTTCTGTGACACTTTTATTGTTTATGGCATCCATGCGGGAGATGCGTCCGATGGCACAATCTGGTTCCACCGGCTTTGTTAGTTCTTTATATTCTTCGGTCAGTTTTTCGGTCTTACTGATCTCATTTCCCAGCTGTATTTTGGAACTATTTATTCATTACTCTGCTATTTCATTATTAACTACCTTCAAGTTCCTTTAATTAAATTCTATGCCCCTATAAAAAATCATGTTATTGTATTCACCTTGGTCCTGGTACTATTCTCCCTTGTTTCGGGTTGTAAAGAGAAAAGTGCTGCACAATTACCACCTCCCAGTGTTTTGGTAGTACAGGTGATCCAGCAGGATATACCTATATATGAAGAATTTGTGGGGCAGACCCCAGTTCTGGGAAGATCTTCAGCAGCTTCACCAGCGACCAGTGTGTATGAATCGCCGATTGCCAGTCAAAACAGCCGTAAAAGGCAGGATGCAAAAACTGAGGTTCTCCTATATCGGCTTCACTACCCAGGGTCTGACCCAACTTATTTGGATAGGTAGTCTGCATGCATGCTAGTGGCAGTGCAGCCAGGTGGCTGGCCTGTACAAGGCTTAGTTCCATGACATCCCTGCTGCCGGGTGCTTCATCTGCTTGCCGGGTGTTGCATCCGGTGACCAGCAACAGGAAGAACAAGGTAGTGCTGAATATGGCTCTTTTCATTGCTTTTCCTGTTTTTCTTTGTATTCCAAAATCGAGGTCAGGCTTTGCTCCAGGTACTCCCGATACTGCCTGATCAGGATGGTGATAATTGTTAAAAACCTCAAGTCCAGAAGATCCATGATCCAGCAATTCCTCTGCCACCTCTTCGCGTCCCTCCAGGTTCAGTCCCGGATGCGCCACGACGGGGATGCCGCCATTGCTTCGGACCAGGTCCACAGCAACTTTGAAATCGAGGTGTTCGATCTTCACATAGGCGGGTTTCCCCTGGGCGAAAAAGTCCAGATAGAAGTTAATCAGGGGCATGTCACTTCTTGCACCGCCTGGCAGATATGGTTGTAGTAAGGGATTTGAAAGTTGGTCAGGGTTCATTAGCAAAAGCTCAGCAAACAATTCGCCGGTGGGAGGCTCCCCTCCCGATTTATGCATCAGTTCGTCCCGGTCAATGGAAATGCCCAGCTGCTCCAGGTTATGGATCATCTGTGGAACGGCATCCATGTGTTTCTGTCGGCCCTTGCGCTCAAGCGCGTCAAAATCACTTCCTCTCAAATCAACCTGGTATCCCAGCAGATGGAGATCGGTTCCTTTATAGTTACAGTCGATTTCAATGCCGGGAATAAAATTTATTCCTTCCTCAAGAGCTGCTAATCGTTTTGCTTCGCGTGAACCTTCAATACAATTGTGGTCAGTAATGGAGAAGGTATTGACCCCGCTTTCAAGACAACTCTTTATAATCTCCGGTATGCTCAGTTCACCATCATTGCTATGGAGGGAGTGGATATGCAGATCAGCCTTCATCAAATCTTAGGTTTTTTAAATAGTACTTCTGTACAATCCAGAATCACCAGCCCGATTAGGTAAGCCCGAAAGCATCTTTTCCTTTTCTCTTGCCATAGGTCGGTGCTATAGTTGTTTTATCATTTCGAATATCCCCAAATGCGGTTGGTATCCCTTCCTTTCATAACAGCTCTTTGATGTCGCTGACGGTAAAGCCCTTTTTGAGCAGGTTACCGGGTTCCATTAGTGTCTTGAGTTTCTTTGGCTCGATTATTCCCAGGGTGTCATTGGCCTCAAAGATATTCTGTTCCTCTTTTTTCATCTGTTTGGCCAGCTCTGCGGCTTGGTTGTAACCGATCAGGGGAGAAAGGGCCGTGGCCACGGCCGGACTATTGAACAGTTTTCTTCTGGCAGCCTCTTCATAAACCCGGATTCCTGAGAGCATCTTGTTTTCGAAGGCCCGGTTCATGGAGATCAACAGTCTCAGGCTCTCCAGCATGGCAACGCCAATCTCGGGCAGGTAGGCATTCAGTTCCAGACAGCCCTTTGAGCTTAAAGTAGCAATTTTCTGATCATTGGCATAGATCCTGTGCGCCGAAGAGATCACATATTCAGGGATCACCGGGTTTACCTTGCCCGGCATAATGGAGCTGCCCACCTGCTGGGTTGGCAGTTCAATCTCTTTGCTGTAACCCGTTCCCGATGCAAGAAGCCTGAGATCCGTGACGATCTTTTCCAGGTTAACTGCATGGGCTTTCAGGGTGGCATGCACCTCCACCCATTTATCCATATTGGAGGTGGCATCTGCCAGATTCTCGCTCTGGGTGACAGGTAGTGAGGTAATTCTTTTCAGTGCCGGTACCACTTCCATGATAAAGAATTGCGGAATGGCAATCCCTGTGCCGATGGCCCCCCCCCCCAGGTTGACCAGCTTGATCCTTTCAAACCCTTTGGAGACCCGCCACAAATCACGTGATAGGGCCTCACTATAGGTACTGAACAACTGTCCAAAGGTGGTGGGAACCGCTTCCTGCATCTGCGTATATCCAATTCTTAGCGTATTGTGGTGCCTGGTTTCCAACTCTTCAACCTTAAGCCGGGTCCTGCTTATGACCACTTCCAGTTCGGTCAGCAGTTGCATGGAAGCAAGTGTAAGGGCCGTGGGAATCACGTCATTGGTGGACTGGTAGATATTGGCCCATTCAATGGGATCTACATATTTATAATCGCCAGGTTTTTTTCCCAGAGCCAGCAGGGCAGCATTGGCAATAATCTCATTCACATTCAGATTGATACTTGTTCCTGCACCTCCCTGGGTACCGGGTACAATGAAGTATTCAAAATAATCACCCGAGGCGATGGCAGTTGCTGCGGCCTCCATTGCTCCCAGTGTTTGTTCATCAGGAATGCGGAGGTGGGCTTTCATCTCGGGATGCTCCTTATCCAGGGCCTTTAGTAATTTCCTTACTGTACGATAACAGGCAAGCTTAACGTTGCCACAGGCACGAAACCATTCCAAAGGAAATTTTACCTGGTTATCAAAATTATCACGGGCACGAACAGCGTGAACCCCGTAGAGGGCATCTGCGGGGATGGAAACTTCTCCCAGAATATCTTTTTCAGTACGCATTCAGAAGGTGTTTCGGTAAAAATACCTAATAAATCGTAATTTCTAGTTTGGAGATATCTTTATGATCAAACCACCTGAGAATTCTCCCTGGAAAGGAATGATCCTGGTATAGAGATTGCCCCCACAGCCTGATCCACCGGTCCCGATTCCGCAACCAAAACCAAATCCGTTAAATACCATGGGCATCAGCATGCTGCCGTAAAGTCGGGCTGTTCCATGCGCTGCCAGCCATAGAATCCGTTGATTTCCAGTGTTTGTGCAGTAATTTCTCTACTGCTGATACTTACTATGATCAGCATCATGACGATTAAAAGTGTACTTTTCTTTGTATTCAAATTTCAGAATTATTTGGAGAGATAACGTTTAAAATACTGAAGGGTTCAAAATAGATATGATATTCTAGCTAATTATCACCGCCAGGTTTTTCAATAAAGGGGAAGGCTGCTCCAAACTGAATGCTTGAATTTCTGTGGGGATCGCCGGTATTATTCTTCACCATATCCATGAATCCATGGTTATAGCGGAGATACAGTACCATACCTTTCCCGCCGAGGGGTTTCGAAAACAGGTAGGATATATCTATTACCCCTCCAAAATCCACCGGTGATAAATCCTTTTTGATATCGATAGTAGTAGTAAGTACTACATCATCAATAGGTTCCGAGTGGTATATATCTTTGGCCCCGGCAAGAAAACTGATTTGTGGACCCGCAGAAATCCTGAGCCTGTCTGTGAGGTGATAGCGTAAAAGAACAGGAATATCAATATAATTTAGCATCCGGTCTGAGGAGCTAGGATCAACAAGTAGTTCATCCAGATTGGGATCACCAGTGGTCAGAATGGGAGCATCTTTACCCCCCCCCTGAGTGCCAGTGGAACAAACTCTGGAGTTAGATATAGGCGGTCATTTATCCTGGTATTGTTGATCAGTCCGACATTGGCTCCTGGCCTGTGTTTTCCATCCTCAACATTGGTGATCATCGAATAGTTGGCCCCAATCTTCAGGCTGAAATAGAAATTTTCACTGGCCGCCTTTTCTCCAAAGATCAATACCAGCAGTGCAGCCTGGCCTTTTGCGATTCCAGCGCTGACTGTCAGTAGTAGAAATGTAATGTAGAGGAACTTTTTCATTCTAAAGTTATTAATTGCTTGCATCATAAATATATGAATTCAATAGTCAGGACCTTGAATACGAGCCAATAACAATGTTATTTTTGATAGTATGAAACTGGCCAGAGTTATCTTTTCGGGTATTACATTGATGACATTGATGTGGCGTCCTGTTCATGGTCAGTTCTTTGATGAAAGCACGACAGTCAAGTATGAAACCAATTTTATAGAGGTCTACAAGGATGAACTGACCACCCGTCTTTATCTCTCTCGAAAACAAAACGCTTACTCCCTGGCGGAACATCTTTACAAGCCCTGGATCCAGTACAAAATCAATGATAACCTCTTACTGGGTTGGGACCAATAGCTTTCTGACCATCAACCTCGGGCTTAACATGCCTTTAATCAACCAGGATGATGAGCTTAATGCTGAATCCAAGTATGTCGATCTGCAAACCTATTTTATGTTCAGAAGCTATATCGTGGACCTCTATCTTCAATAGAACAAAGGATACTATATTTCGAATCCCGAAGATATTTTTGAGCAGTGGGATGCTGATCAAAAAATGCCTCAACGGGGTGATATGCGTAGCAATATCCTTGGAATAACCGTTCAATACCTTTTTAACTTTTCCCGCTACTCTTACAAAGCAGCCTTCCAGCAGAACGAGTTTCAAAAGAGAAGTGCAGGTTCACCCATTGCTGGGTTGGAGGCATACTGGATGCAGGGAATGACCGATAGCCTGATGGTGGCCGGCAATATTCCCCAATCAGGATTTATGGATAACAATCCCTTTAACCAAAGCGATATCCTTAATGTGGGAATAAATGGCGGCTATGCCTATACCTTTGTCTGAGCTGTTACACTCATTGGGATTGAGTATAAGCTATAACTCACCTCAAAGCATTCCTCATGGTTTTTTCCAATTATTACTCTAAGTAAAGTTGCATAAGCGCATAACAGCATTGTGACTCCTACAATAGATCAGCCTTATCATTTTACCTCAAGGCATGGTCAGAGGCAAGAAAAATATGCTTAATAAGGTGCTTGAAAACGGAGGGTGGGGGGCACTCTTTGTGGATGAACCCTCAACAGAAACTCTAATCAATGCCAATATTTAAAATTAATATAAACAATACCACAATTTAGGTATCACAGCTAACTTATAAACTTGTAGTTTTGTAGCCTTATGTCTGAATTTTCAGGAAATGAGAAAGGAAATTTATTAGGATGAAAACATATAAAGTAACAGAAGAGTGTATCGCATGCCATGCATGTGTTGAGGTTGCAGGAGATCATTTTGAAATGGGTAGCCAGGTGGCCCATGTAACAAGGCAGCCTGGAAATGAAGCTGAAGAGGAATTATGTGAGGCAGCGCTTGTTGTATGTCCTGTGGAGGCCATTGAATCGCAGGATGTGAAGCCGGAAACTGAAGCAACAGCGGGGGACACAGAGAGAATGCCTGTTCTTGCCAGGGACAACGTAAAAGTGGTTTTGGATGCTCACCCGGAGCTGAAAGAGGTACTGATTGGTTTTTCCGATAAATTCAACAAGCTCCTGAATCCGGTCATGTATAAAACGCTGGCACGTTTTGCCACATTTCACGAGGCTGCCCGCGTTTCGGGGGTATCCGTTTGTGAGATTCTTCATGTGATGAACAAGGCATTGGGCACCATGGATGAGTTGCAAAAAATCATGCCCGAGTGTATTAAGGATGAACCAGGAACGGATATTCTTTCCTCCAGTACTGCGATCACCTGGACCGAGTCTGTAGAACGATATATTTACAACAGGGATACGATCAGTGAGATTATTGAAAAGATTTCAGCGCTTAAGGCCGGGGAGAACCTGGTGGTTATTTCGGTTGAGAAACCAAGTGAACTTATTAAAGCAGCAGCAGGTCTGGGATTGGTCCTGAATATCGAGAAATCACATGATTACCGAATCTCCCTCTTTAATCCGCAGGAGGAGGCAGCCGGAGCGTGGAGTGTGCGAAAGGGAGGATTTGAGCCACTGGATGTTCGCTCCATGCAAACCGATCCCTTCGATATCATCATTCAGAAAGCTTATGCTACAAAGGAGAACGATGGATTTATTCTGATCCAGCGCTTTGAGCCCATTCCCCTGATCAATATGCTCTCTGAAATGGGATTTGAGCATGAGAGTGAGCAAAAATCGCCCTTTGAGATCTGGGTGTATTTCTATAAAACCCCGGTTGATGAAGAGGAGAGCGGGCCGGATAGCGATAAAACGGAAGTGGTTATCCAGTCGGCAACCCCTGTGGCCTACCCGGTGATTATGAGGTTGTTACAATCTAAGACGATTCGGAAGCATGTTGCGATCAAAGAGCTGAAAGTGTGGGAGGAGACTGAAAAACACCTTGCATGGATCACCAGCGGAAGAGCAGATATCAGTTTCTCTGCAATTATCACATCTGCAAAATTGAAAAATTCTGATATCAAGATTCCCGCACTGTTTGTCTGGGACAATTTTGTGATCCTCTCCAGGACCCCGGCAATAGATTTTAATGATATCAAAGGCAAACCCATCCATACGCCGCTGTTTGAAGAGGCACCCCCTGCGAAGATTACCAGGTATTTAATACAGGCACATGGCTTAGATCCCGATGATTTTAATTTTGTATTTGGTAAACCATTTGGCCGCCCCGAGCAGATCTATGCCGATTTTGTCTCCGGCAATGCAGATACTGTGATCTTGCGGGAACCGGAAGCCAGTTATGCCCTTAAAATCATGCAGGACAGGGGGGAAGAGGTTTCGATTCTCTCTTACAATGAGATGTGGAACAAAGTAAATCCCGGTTTTGGGAGTTTCCCCAATGCAGGTATTGTATTTAAAGGCGAATTTGTCAGGAAGCATCCGGAACTGGTCAAAACCTTCCTGGGTGAGCTGGAAGAAGCCATCCACTGGGTCAATCAAAACAGGAGTGAGGCTGCAAAGCTATCTTTTGATATGATGCGGCAGCCTGCCGACCGGGTTGAGTTATTCCTGGAGCGGGTAAATTTTAACTATGTGAGCGGCGAGGAGTTAACAGAGAAGGTGAAGGACTATTTTGATGTACTTGTCAAAGAAAACATTGTTGAAAGCAAATTGGATGACTCATTTTACGAGATCTTTAAAATGGACTAAGGTCATCAATCAATGATGGGCCACTCAAGCCGCTTGTAATGAAAATCGAACATCTTATGGATCTGGCCGGCGGTGTTGCGAGGGGTGGATAGTTCGGGCAGTTCATCTTGTTTGAAGAACCCCACATCGAGGGTCTCCATTCCAGTAGTAATCTCATAGTTCTCTGCCGCGCACTCCAGGAAGATCTTATAGGCATAGAAGAGATCTTCCGGATGATCGTGGCATTTTTTATCAAATATGGCCAGCAAGCGGGTCACTTTTACTTTGATGCCCGCTTCCTCTTCAGCTTCTTTTTCGGCAGTCTCTGTAGGCGTATAGCCCACGTCGCACCAGCCTCCGGGCAAGGACCAGCGGGAATCGACCCGCTCCTTGACCATCAGAATCTCATCCTTATCGTTGAAAATAACCGCCCGGGCATCTACTTTGGGTGTGCGGTAACCGTTTCGCTCCGGAGTGGCCATCTCGATGGTTTCACTGCTCATACCGGTAAGCAGCGAGAGCATTCTTAAAGAGATTTCCTCGAGCGACAGGTAGCGGTCCAGGTCAAAATCATTTTCTGAAAAATGGAGTCCGTTTTCAGCCAGTGCCTGGACCTGTTTGATCAGCTGGAGCATTTCGATTTGCTGCTTCATATCATCAAAAATTGAAACCTCAATTTAGCATATTTCTAACTATCTTCGCAGGATGGAAAAGGGAAAGAATAATGGGGAGCTGAAAGGCAGAAAGAGACTGCCAGAGTGGATGCGCATGAAGATGCCGGGTGGTAACCTCTATATGCAGGTGAAGGAACAGGTGAATAAGCATGGACTGCATACCATCTGCACCAGTGGCAACTGTCCTAATATAGGGGAGTGCTGGGCGGCAGGTACAGCCACATTTATGATTTTGGGTGAGATTTGTACCCGTGCATGCAAATTTTGTGCGGTGAAAACAGGAAAGCCGCTTCATGTGGATGAAGAAGAAGCCTTACGTCTGACCGAGACAATCCGCATTATGGGAATTCATCATGCTGTTATAACATCGGTGGACCGGGACGATCTGCCTGACAAAGGCGCCGGATTTTGGGCCAGAACCATCAGGACATTGAAGGAGGAGTTGCCCGATCTGACCATGGAGACCCTGATTCCGGATTTTGATGCAAAACCTGAACTGGTTCAGCTGGTCATTGACGCAGCACCTGAAGTGATTTCCCACAACCTTGAAACCGTGGAGCGGCTCACGCCGCAGGTCCGATCCAGGGCCATGTACAGAAGGAGCCTGGAGGTGATTCGGCAGATTGCCCAATCGGAAGTCACTTCCAAATCGGGCATTATGCTGGGACTCGGGGAGACAAAAAAGGAGGTGTTGACTACCATGGATGATCTGATGGAGGCTGGATGTGAGGTGCTTACCATAGGCCAGTACCTTCAGCCCACCATGGAACATATGCCTGTGGAGGCATATATCCATCCCGACCAGTTTAAGTATTACAGGTCCCAGGCACTTGCAAAGGGTTTTAAGGCAGTGGAATCGAGTCCGCTCGTCCGATCTTCCTACCATGCTGAAAAGCACGCTTCCATAATACGCACAAAGAAACATGGCTGAGCAGGGACATGATATCCTCTTTGAGGACCTGGGACTTTTTGATTACCAGGAGGCCTGGGATTACCAGGAGGAGCGCTTTAATCGTCTGGTGGAGTATAAGCGAAAGAGGGAAGGAGAGCACCCCGACCAGTTCCTGCTCTTTTGTGAACATCCTCATGTCTATACCTTGGGGAAGAGTGGAGATGAGAACAATCTGCTTATTCGTAAGGATTTTCTAAAAAAGATCAATGCGACTTACTATAAGACCAATCGCGGTGGGGATATCACCTATCACGGTCCGGGACAGATTGTGGGCTATCCCATTGTGGATCTGGAAATGCTGGAAATCGGACTGAAGCAGTATATCGCGCTTCTGGAAGATTCCATAATTGAATTGTTGGGTGAATACGGAATTACAGCCACACAGATGGATGGAGCCACCGGTGTCTGGCTGGATGTGGACCACCCGGTAAAGGCCCGTAAGATCTGTGCCATGGGGGTGCGTTCGAGCCGTTATGTGACCATGCATGGGTTTGCCCTCAATGTCAATACCAACCTGGACTATTTCACCTACATTAATCCCTGCGGATTTGAGAACAAGGGCGTCACATCCATGGAGAAAGAGCTGGGTGAACCTCAGGATTTTAAACGGATCAAGAGTGAGCTGAAGACGATCCTTATGAGACGATTCCTTGCTCCAGGTCACCCAGCAGAATCATAGCTTCCTCCCGGCTGGTCCCGCACACTTCTGGATCCGCTTTAAACTGATCACATACTTTCGGTCGTTCCGGATCATTGAAAATCAGGCAGCGATAGTCATCCGAGAGATGAATGCAAGGTACACCGGCAGACTTTCCATGGGGCATTCCAGGAATGGGCGAGGAGATGGAAGGAGCAATACAGCAGGCTCCGCATTTTTCACGGCATCTCACAATGATACTACTAGGTGTCGGATGACAGAAAATCGTCGATTTTCCTGGCAACACGACGTCCCGATGCGATTGCTGTGACCACCAGACTGGCACCACTGGCAGCATCTCCTGCGGCAAATACTTTTTCCTGGTTGGTAAGCATCTCCGGATTTACCTGGATATTCCTACGGCTATCCAGCCCGATCTCCATTTCTGTCAGCAGGCCCTCATGAACAGGATGTACAAATCCCATGGCCAGCAGGATCAGATCGGCATCAATTTTCTCAGTGCTACCCGGGACTACATGCATCTTGTGGTTGCCATTCACCTGTTCCCAGGCAACTTCCTGTACTTCCGCATGGGTGACACGTTGTTGCATTCCCAGGAATCTCAGGGTGCTTAGGCTCCAACGGCGCTCACAACCCTCTTCGTGAGATGTGGAGGTCTTCAGTGTCTTTGCATAGTAGGGCCATGGATTATCGGCGGAACGTTGCTCAGGTGGTTTGGGTAAGATTTCAATCTGTGTGACACTTTTGGCACCCTGCCGAGTGGCAGTTCCAACGCAGTCGGAACCGGTATCGCCCCCGCCTATAACAAGTACATGACGGTTTTCAGCTGTAATTCGGTTATCATAGGCCACATAGGCGCCATCGTTCACCTTGTTTTGCTGAGTCAGATAGTCCATGGCGAAGTGAATACCATCCAGTTCCCTGCCATCAATGCTCAGATCTCTGGGATGCATGGCGCCAATGGTCAGGCAAAGTGCATCGAACTTCTTCAGCAGCTCTTTTCCGCTTATTTCTTTTCCAATCTCTGTTTCGGTTAAGATTTCGATGCCTTCAGCCATCATTATCTTTAGCCTGCGGTCGATGATGTGTTTATTCAACTTAAAATCGGGAATTCCATAACGGAGTAATCCTCCGGCCTTTCTATCCTTTTCAAATAGTGTCACCATATGTCCGGTCCTGTTCAGCTGGTCTGCAGCAGCCATGCCGGCAGGTCCGCTTCCTATCACGGCCACCTTTTTTCCCGTTCTGACCTGGGGCGGATTGGGCCTGATATATCCTTCAGCAAAAGCTTTCTCAACGATGGCCGCCTCATTCTCACGGATGGTGACCGGACTTCCGTCGATGTTCAGTACACAGGAGTGTTCACACGGAGCGGGACAGATCCTTCCGGTAAATTCCGGAAAATTATTGGTGGAATGCAGTCTTTCACTGGCCCCTTTCCAGTCGCCCCGATAAAGCAAATCGTTCCACTCAGGGATCAGGTTGTCCACAGGGCAACCCCAGTGACAAAAAGGAATACCGCAATCCATGCACCTGGATGCCTGTAACTGGCGGTCCTCCGAATTAAGCACCTGTTCCACCTCGGAGTAATCGTCGGTTCGTTCATAGATTGGCCGCATACCGGCCGGCTTACTTTTTATCTCTAAAAATCCTTTTGGATCTCCCATTGTTTCTTCTTTTATAGATCTCCTATCATTTCCACATCTGTCTCTACACTTGCCAGTTTCTTCCGGGTCTCTTCCAGCGCCATCTCCATAAGGACCTTTTTATATTCATAGGGGATTACTTTTATGAAGCGTTTCATATAGCCGTCCAGATTGCTCAGAATCTTTTCGGACAACTTACTTCCAGTATGTTCATAGTGACTGGCTATCAGATCGGAAAGCTCTTTCTTGTCATTCAGATCTTCCACCAGGGAGAGTTCTACCATTCCCATGTTACAGTAGTAGTCGAAATCACCTTCTTCATCCAGTACATAGGCAATACCACCACTCATCCCGGCTGCAAAATTCCTTCCGGTTTTTCCCAGGACCACCACACGGCCTCCGGTCATATATTCGCAGCAGTGATCGCCCACTCCTTCAATCACGGCGTTGGCCCCGCTATTCCTGACAGCAAAGCGCTCCCCGGCCACACCGGAGATAAAAATATCTCCCCTCGTAGCACCGTAGAGTACAGTGTTGCCTATAATGATATTCTGGTCAGATTCGAAAGTAGAACCCTCGGGAGGAACCACGATGATCCGGCCGCCTGCCAGGCCCTTGCCCAGATAGTCGTTGGTATCTCCTTCCAGGTAAAACTCCACCCCAGGAACAAGGAATGCACCAAAGCTTTGTCCGGCCGATCCTGCAAACCGTGCTTTAATTGTCCCATCTGCGAGTCCTTCTGCACCATGTAAGCTGGCAATGGTCCCGGATAGCATGGCCCCGGTGGTGCGATCTGTATTCTTAATGGACATGTGAATGGTGACTGCTTCGCCCTTCTCCAGGGCAGGTTTCGACTGCTCAATCAAGCTGTGGTCGATCACATCCATAATTTTATGCTTTTGCTCTTCGGTTCGGTAAAGGGAATTATTTTTTGAGGCAGGAAGAAAAGCAGTCAGTTCGCTAAGATCCAGGTTTTTTGTCTTCCAGTGTGTGATGGCGTCATCGCGCATCAGTAAATCGGATCTTCCCACAAGCTCATTAAAAGTTCGGATACCCAGTTCGGCCATATGCTCGCGTACCTCAGCAGCTACAAAATGGAAGTAATTCTCCACAAAATTAGCTTTTCCCCGGAAGCGTTTTCTGAGTTCAGCATTCTGCGTAGCCACACCAACCGGACAGGTGTTCAGATGGCACTTTCGCATCATAACACAGCCCAGTACCACCAGGGCGCTGGTGGCAAATCCAAATTCCTCGGCCCCCAGCAGGGCGGATATAATCACATCCCGTCCGGTCTTCATTTGTCCGTCGGCTTGCAGCACTACTTTGCGTCGTAGCTTATTCATTACCAGGGTTTGTTGTGTTTCTGCCAACCCCATTTCCAGTGGAAGTCCGGCATGCTTGATTGATGAGGAGGGACTGGCTCCTGTGCCGCCCTCGGCCCCGCTAATGGTTATTAAATCAGCCGAAGCCTTTGCTACCCCTGCAGCAATGGTCCCCACACCGGTTTCCGAAACTAGCTTCACCGATATTTTTGCTTTGGGGTTCACATTCTTCAGATCGAATATGAGCTGTGCCAGGTCTTCGATGGAGTAGATATCATGGTGGGGAGGAGGTGAAATCAGGGTGATACCAGGAATAGAGTAACGGGTCTTTGCAATAATCTTATCCACCTTGTGCCCGGGAAGTTGTCCCCCTTCTCCGGGCTTGGCCCCCTGAGCTACCTTAATTTGTATCTCATCGGCATTGACCAGGTATTGGGTGGTTACACCGAAGCGTCCGCTGGCCACTTGCTTGATAGCACTGCGTCTGGAATCTCCATTCTCCAAAGGTTCAAATCGTTCCGGATCCTCTCCACCTTCACCCGTATTGCTTCTTCCGCCTATTCGGTTCATGGCAATGGCCAGGGCCTCATGAGCTTCCCTGCTGATGGAACCATAGGACATGGCACCGGTCACAAAGCGTTTCATGATGCTGTCCTTTGCTTCAACCTCTTCAAGGGGGATGGGGTTTCGCTTGTAGGTGAGCAATCCCCTTAAGAATCCGGGGCGTGCTGTTTCACAATCGACAAGAGCTGAATATTCCTTGTATTTTTCGTAGTCATTGTTTCTTGTGCTCCACTGGAGCAGGGCTATCGATTCCGGATTCCAGGCGTGCTGCTCTCCGTGTTTACGGTAGGAATAGACTCCTTCGGTAAGAATCATGGAATGAACATCTGTCGTATAGGCCTTCCGGTGCGGGATCAGAGCTTCTTCGGCAATCTCTTCCATTCCGATCCCTCCAATTCGTGAAACTGTTCCTTCAAAGTATTTGTTTGTAACATCCGAATGGATTCCCACAGCTTCGAAAATCTGGGCGGCACGGTAGCTTCTCAGGGTGCTGATTCCCATTTTTGACAATATTTTCAGCAGTCCCTTATTTATCGCTTCAATGTAGTTTTTCTGTGCCTTATCAAAATCCTGCTGGATAACTCTGGTCTGAACCAGTTTCTCAATAATGGCAAAACTCATATAGGGATTGATAATACTGGCTCCATATCCAAAGAGAAGTGCAAAATGCATTACTTCGCGGGGTTCGGCCGATTCGACTACGATATCGATCTGCATTCGCTTTCGCCTGTTGATAAGGTGGTGATGTACAGCGGATACAGCAAGCAGGGAGGGGATGGGTGCCTGGTTTTCAACAATATCCCGGTCCGACAGGATGATGTAATTATTATTCTCATCTACCGCCTCTTCAGCCTGTCTGCAGATATTCGCCACAGCTTCTTCCAGTCCGGAGGCTCCTCTGGATGCATCGAAATGGATGGGAATCACCCGGTTGGAAAAACCTTTATAGCGAAGATTTTTTACCACCTGGAAATAGGTATTATTGATGACCGGACTTTTGAATTTGACCATCTTCACATGGTCGGGTGTTTCATCCAGGACATTGGTCTGCAGCGATCCCAGATAGCCAGTCAGGGTCATCACCAGTTCTTCACGAATGGGATCAATGGCAGGATTGGTGACCTGGGCAAAGAGTTGTTTGAAGTAGGCAAAGAGCCTGTAAGGCTTTTTACTCAGTACCGTGGTGGGGACATCGTTTCCCATGGAGCCAATGGGTTCCTTGGCCGATTCAGCCATGGGCTTGATAATGGTTTCAATGTCCTCCCTGCTGTAGTTAAAGGAGGTTATATACTGATCATAGGCCTCACCCAGTCCGGCTGCCACAATATTTCCGGCCTGAATCTTCTCCAGGCTTACCATGTTTTTATCGATCCAGCTCTGGTAGGGGTGTTCCGAGGCCAGTTGTTCCTTCAGCTCTTCATCCCTGTAGATTTTGCCCTCTTGCACATCCACCAGGATGATTTTTCCGGGTTTCAGGCGCCCTTTCTCCCGGATATCTTCAGGGGCAAACGTTTGTACGCCTACTTCCGAACCCATCACCATCATGTCGTCTTTGGTAATTACAAAGCGCGAAGGACGTAGTCCGTTGCGGTCCAGCATTCCCCCGATATATCTGCCATCGCTGAAAATCAGTGAGGCCGGTCCGTCCCACGGCTCCATAAAGGTAGAATGGTATTGGTAAAAGGCTTTTAATTCGGGCGAAATGGGATTCTTCTCGTTCCAGGACTCCGGGATTAGCACCGATATGGCGTATGGGAGTGATTTTCCGCTCATTACCAGAAATTCCAGTGCATTATCGAGCGAGGCTGAATCACTTTTATTGGCTTCGATCACCGGGTAGATTTTCTCCAGGTCGCCAAGTACATCTGATTTCAGGATCGACTCCCGTGCCTGCATCCAGAAACGGTTTCCCTTTATAGTATTGATCTCACCATTGTGGGCAAGCATTCTGAATGGCTGTGCCAGATCCCAGCTGGGAAAAGTGTTGGTACTGAAGCGGGAGTGAACCAGTGCAAGCGCACTTTCCATCCGTTCATCCTGCAGGTCCAGAAAGTACTCCCCAAGCTGTTCAGAAGTGAGCATTCCCTTATAGATCAGAATCCGGGTAGACAGACTTGGCAGGTAGAAAAGGCTTCGCTCCTTAAAGGAAGATGCCGCCACATACTTTTCGACTCTTTTGCGGATGATATAGAGCTTGCGTTCCAGCTCCTCCTGAGGCAGATCGGCACCCAGCAGGATCTGTTTCATATTGGGTTCCGCTTTTCGGGCGCTCTCCCCAATCACACTATTGTCTCTGGGGACCTCCCTAAATCCGATGAGCCTGACTCCCTCATCGTTAACCACCTGGACCAACATCTCTTCACATTTCCGTGCTTCAGTAGCATCTCTTGGGAGGAACACAAGTCCCGTTCCAAACTGACCCTCATGGGGGATGGAGTAACCCTGCATCAGGTAGAAATCTCTGGGAATCTGGATCATCACCCCCGCACCATCTCCGGTCTTGCTGTCGGCTCCTTCTGCTCCTCTGTGGGTCATATTCACCAGGGTTTCCAGTCCCCGTTGAATGATATTATGGGATTTCTTTCCTTTCAGATGCGCCACAAACCCGATTCCACAATTGTCATGTTCAAATGCACTTCTATATAATCCGGCCTGTTCAGGTCTTACTTTTTCCATATCATTCACTACTTTGGGAGTCTCTTAAAAAAATGCCGTTCTCGACCTGAGTTGAGAACGGCTTAAGCTTTATTTCAGTTCATACCATTCTATCCGGAGCAGTCAATCCTCTTTGAAACATGCCTTTTTAATGAATTTAAATGGCTAATCATAGTTATAATCTTCTTTGACAAATATAGGTATTAATATTACGAATCAAAACATAAAATCCGGTTCATGTTATATGATTGCAAGACAATAGGGTATATAACTTATAAACTGAAAGGGGCTACCCCAGTAGGAGCAGGCCCTTTCACTACAGCTAAAGCACAACAAATGGCTTTGTTGCACTAGGATACAAGGTATAGGTGTAAGCTGATTCCTTATGTTCATAAATATTCAGGCCTTCCTTTTCGATGCGCTTGCATATGGGGAAAGATATAAATTATCAATTTATTAAGTGAATATATTAATAAGTGGATAATAAATATCCATGAATAGATATTAATTATCCAAATACACATCATAATAATTAATAAATGGATGATTTATATCTATTGTTGGTGATTTAGTGGGCCCGATGCCCTAATAAGGTGACCCGGTTCTATTCCAGAGTCAAAGAAATCTTCTGTTTCTTAAATTCTTTGTCCAATCTTCATATTCCTTGCTTGGTTTTAATCTAATCCGTAAATTGGACAGATATGATACGACGATTTCTCTTTCTCCTCCTCCTGGTACTTATGGGAAGCTCCCAATCGCTGATGGGACAAAAAACAGCACTTCTGATTATAGATGTGCAGGAATTTTATTTTCCTGGTGGCAGGATGCAGCTGGAGAATCCGGAAGTCGCCGGGATGAACGCCGGTCTCCTTCTCGATTATTTCAGAAAAAGTGAGATGCCGGTATACCATGTCCGACATAATTTTGAACCGGGTGGAAACATTCATCCCTATGTGAAGCCCATGGGGGGCGAAGCTGTTATCTCCAAGGACCAGGTCAATGCTTTTGTAGATACCGAATTGCTTGAGATGATGCAAAGGGATTCTATTGAGCAAGTGGTCATTTGCGGCATGCAGACCCATATGTGTGTGGAGGCAGCAACAAGAGCTGCCCATGACTATGGCTTCTCTTGTCTGCTTGTTTCCGATGCCTGTGCTACCAGGGTGCTTCAATACGAGGAGCATATTATTTCTGCTAAAAATGTTCACTACTCCACCCTGAAAAGCCTTCAGGGAACTTATGCCAGGATTATTACCACAGATGCAATTATCAAGGAGTTGTCTCAATCTGATCACTAGCTCATCTTATTTCTGCTTTTATATTAACTTTGGTTTGCAAGAAAACCGAAGAGATGGGTAGTAATTTCAAAGAAAATATAAGACGTGTACTGGATCAGGAGGCAGAGGCTATTCGATCCATTCCGGTGACCACCGATTATGAAAAAGTAGTTGAATTGATCTATGCAAGGGTGCACCAAAAAGGCGGGAAGATTATAGCCAGTGGAATGGGAAAGGCCGGCCATGTAGCCAATCATATGGCCACCACCTTAAGCTCCACGGGTACACCGGCACTTTTCCTGCATCCAAGTGAAGCGCAGCATGGCGACCTGGGGATTATGCGAGAAAATGATGTGTTGTTGGTACTCTCCAACTCAGGAAAAACCCGGGAGATACTTGAACTGGTTTATCTGGCTCATGAACTGCATGCAAACATACCGGTTGTGATTATTACTGGTAATCCCGAAGGCCCCCTTTCCAGGGAATCCAAACTGGTACTCTACACCGGAAACCCTTTAGAGGTCTGTCCCCTAGGGCTAACTCCTACTACCTCAGCCACTGCCATGGCAGTGATCAGTGATGTGCTGGTAGTCCTTATGATGAAGCGGATCGGATTTACTTCAAAAGATTATGCCCGCAGGCATCATGGTGGATACCTGGGGGAAAAATCAAGGGAGGCTGGATATGAGGATTAAACGGGAGCTTTCGGCCGGACTGGTTATAGATATCCAGGAAAGACTCTTTCCTTACATGGATCAGAAAGAGCAAGTTCTCAGGAAATGTAGAATTTTATTGGAGGGCTTTAAGGTGCTGGGTGTTCCGATCGTTATAACAGAGCAGTATCCCAAGGGACTTGGTCCTACTGTAGAGGAGGTCTCCAAACTGACAGGTCCGGATTCTAAGATTGAAAAAACGGCCTTCTCCTGTTGCGATGAACCCGCTGTGCTTCAGACTGCGGTGATGCAGGAAAGCAAGACGGTGATTGTTTGTGGCATAGAGGCACATGTATGTGTGATGCAAACGGTGGTTGATCTGATTGCTGCCGGGTATGAGGCAGTGGTGGTGGAGGACTGTATCTCGTCGCGCAATCCCAAGGACCTTAGGGTAGCGGTGGAGCGCATGCGTGCAGAGGGTGCGGTGATCACCACTTGTGAATCCATCCTGTTTGAACTGGCCAGGGTGTCCGGTACCGATGAATTTAAAGCTATTTCACGCTTGGTAAAGTAGATATACCATGAAAATTTATGCTGTAGGAGAAACCATCCTGGATATTATTTTTAAAGGTGTGGAGCCCTTGACTGCTAAACCGGGAGGTTCTGCCTTTAATGCCGCAATTACACTGGGCAGACTGGATGCACCCATTAACTTCATCAGCGAAATGGGAAACGATAAGGTGGGGGATATGATCCAGGATTTCATGGAAGAAAATGGAGTAAAGTCCAGGTATGTCTCCAGGTATCCCAATGGACATACGGCCATTGCCCTGGCATTTCTGAATAAATACAGTGATGCGGAATATGAGTTTTATAAGGATTATCCAGCACAACGACTGGAAGTTAAATTTCCTGAATTTCAGAAGGATGACCTCTTTCTGTTCGGTTCCTTCTATTCCCTGAACCCGGGAATTCGTCCCAGGGTAAAGATCTTGCTGGAAAAAGCTGAAAAGGCCGGAGCCACCATTATATACGATCCCAATTTCAGAAGCAGTCACGCTGCTGAGAGAGACGACCTGATTCCTGTCATTCTGGAGAATATGGAATATGCCACCCTGGTGAGGGCCTCCGATGAGGACTTGCTCAATATATTTAATAAAGGGGGTCCGGACGAGGCATGGGAGAAGTTAAGTTCTTATACAGATGCCCTGGTCTATACAGCCAATGCGGGAGGAGTATACCTGCGAAGCGAACATCTCAGCTTCCATGTGGAGGTGGAGCGCATTGAACCGGTAAGCACCATTGGTGCAGGTGATACTTTTAATGCCGGGCTCCTCTATGGCATATGGAAGAATGGCTATAGAAGGGAGCAGATAAAATCCCTGGAAAAAAAGCAGTGGGAAGCTCTTATCACTTCAGCCACTCAGTTCTCAAGGGAGGTCTGCCTGAGTTATGATAACTATCTGCCCAGTGGTTTTGCTAAACATTTTAAACAGAACAATTGAGTATGGAAAAAAGAGTTTTGGGAAAGTCAGCATTGCCGGTTTCGCCCATTGCCCTTGGAGCATGGGCCATTGGCGGATGGATGTGGGGCGGGTCCGATAAAAGGGATTCCATCAGGGCCATCCATGCCTGTCTCGGCCATGGGATCACTTCGATTGATACAGCTCCAATTTATGGTTTCGGTCATTCCGAGGAAGTGGTGGGAGAAGCCATCAAGGGAAAACGTGACAAGTATGAGATCCTGACCAAGGCTGGTATGCGTTGGGAGGGTACCAGGGGTGAGTATTACTTCACTACAAATGACAACAGTGGTATACAGCGTGATATATACAAATATTCCGGTCGCGACAGTCTGATCGCCGAATGTGAGGAGAGTCTGAAGCGCCTGGGAACGGACTATATCGATCTTTACCAGATTCACTGGCCCGATACTACCACGCCCATTGAGGAGGCTATGGAGGCTTTCCGGATTTTGCTGGAGCAGGGAAAGATCAGGGCAGCCGGAGTCAGCAACTACTCTGTGGAACAAATGGAAAAGGCAGCTGCAGTAGTTGAACTTAGTTCCAACCAGGTTCCCTTTAGCATGGTTCGAAGGGATATCGAGCGGGATGTTCAACCCTGGTGCCTGGAGAACAATTGTGGCATCCTTGCCTACAGTCCGCTTCAACGGGGATTGCTAACGGGGAAGATCACACCCGACTATCCTTTTGCACCTGGCGACAGTCGTCCTGAGACACCTCATTTTAAAGTGAACAACCTGATTCATACCAACAAGTTCCTTGAGAAAATCAGGCCCATGGCTGAAGAGAAAGGAGCAAGCCTTTCCCAGCTTGTGATTGCCTGGACCCTTCGTCAGCCCGGAATTACCGTGGCCCTGGTGGGGGCAAGGACCGAGCAGCAGGTGGTACAAAATGCCGGAGCCATGGATATTGATCTAAGCGATGATGAGGTGAACAGGATCAACCGGAAACTGGAAAAGCTGCAGCTGGACCTGCATTGATTATTCTCTAAAACGAAGTGAACCCGAACTTTCATTTTGGTTCAAAAGCAAACTCTTGTTCCACTTTCCATGGTAGACCTGGATGATATTGACCTGGTCCTGGAAGAATTCCGTGAGAATTGTGTTGCGTACAGTGATACTTTCAGGTATGCTTATTTTGGATGATTCCAGATAACACCAGATGGCATCCGATTCGGGTTCCTTCCCCAGGTAGTTCAATGTAAGCTCTTCTCCGTTAACCACCATGGTAAAATCTTCCAGCAGGTAAACCATCAGGAGGCTGTCGGCTTCTTTATGTTCCAGCTCGCCAGCCAGCTGGGTATGGATGCCTGTTCTTAGCAGCAGCGCCCGGTCCAGATCATCGGGAAAAATACGCATGGAGACTTCAAACCTCTCTGTTTGAGCATTGTACCTGATTTCAGTCAGGCTTACATAAAATTTATGCATCCGCCAAGATCCGCAGATAAGCAGGGTAAGCAGGATAAATACAAGGCTTATAGTCTTTCTATCAGGCAACATAGCTTGGCTTTTCCAATCAAATATGGCAATTCTTTACTTAACTTTAGAACTTTTATAAATACCATCATTCATGAAAAGATTTTTTTCAGTTCTGTTGATCGGCGCAGTGTCTGTTTCAATGCTTGCCCAGGAGAAGATGGATCCCTCAAAGAATCAATTCAGGCAGATGCGTACCGAGTTTGCCACGTCCAATGCCTACAGGACCGGTTCAGGGGCGCCGGGACAACTTTACTGGCAGCAGCAGGCTAACTACAATATATCCATAGAGCTGGATGATGAAAAGCAGCAGATCAGGGGAGAGGAAATTATAGAGTATATCAACAATTCGCCCGACCAGCTGAATTACCTCTGGGTGCAGCTGGACCAGAATGTAAGGCAGCAGGAGAGCCTCAGCAAGCTTATCATGCCCTTCCGCCTGAATCAGAGAATGCATCCATACTATATGCAAATGTTTATGAGTGAGTTTGATGGTGGATTCAAGATTGAACATGTGGGTGAGGAAAGCGGGAGCAGTTTGCCCTATACCATTAATTATACCATGATGCGGATTGATCTTCCGCAAGCCCTTGAACCAGGTGCCAGAATGAACCTGGAAATCCGTTGGTGGTACAACATCAATGACCGAGAGAAAGACGGGGGAGGCCGCTCAGGTTGCGAATATTTTCCTGAGGATGATAACTACATCTATACCATTGCACAGTTCTTTCCCAGGATGGCTGTATACAGCGAAGTGGAGGGTTGGCAGAACCACCAGTTTACCGGGAGATCTGAATTTGCACTTCCCTTTGGCAACTATGACGTAGAGATTACCGTTCCCTCCGATCATGTGGTGGGAGCCACAGGCGTACTGGTGAATGCTGAAGAGGTACTTTCTGAGAAAAGGCTTGACCGGCTCCACAAAGCACGCAATTCTCTGGATAAGCCGGTTTTTATAGTCAGGGAGAACGAAGCGGTGAGCGCTGAAAAGGAAAAACTCGCTTCAAAACAAACATGGAAGTTTCATGCCGATAATGTAAGGGACTTTGCCTTTGCCAGCTCCAGGAAATTTATCTGGGATGCTATGGCTGTGCAGTTCGGGGATCGTAAGGTACTGGCCACATCCCTCTATCCAAAGGAGGGGAATCCGCTCTGGGAGAAGTACTCCACCAGGGTGGTGGCACATACCCTGAAAGTCTATTCACACCACACCTTTGATTATCCCTACCCGGTGTCCTATTCAGTTCATACCAAAAATATTGGAATGGAGTACCCCATGATCTGCTTCAACGGTGGACGTCCCCAGGCCGATGGCACCTATTCAGAGAGAACCAAATGGGGCATGATCGGGGTGATTATCCATGAGGTGGGGCATAATTTCTTTCCCATGATTGTTAATTCCGATGAGCGACAGTGGACCTGGATGGACGAGGGACTCAACACCTTCCTTCAGGGAATTGCCGAGCGGGAATGGGATCACGATCATCCTTCACCCAGTGGCAGACCGGCTGATATTGTCTCCTATATGAAAGGGGATAAATCAAATATTACACCAATTATGACTCAGGGTGACCTGATCAAACAGTTTAACAGCAATGCTTATGCTAAACCTGCAACTGGTTTGAATATCCTCAGGGAGACCATTATGGGCAGAGAGCTCTTTGATTTCGCATTTAAGCAATATGCCCGGCGATGGATGTTCAAGCATCCCACCCCGGAGGATCTGTTCCGGACCATGGAAGATGCCTCAGCAGTGGACCTGGACTGGTTCTGGAGGGGGTGGTTCTATGGCACCGATCATGTGGATATTTCCCTGGACAAGGTAACAGCCATGGAACTGGCTTCGGTCAATCCGGCTGAAGTGAAGGCTCTTAAAAAGAAAGATGCGGATGCTGTAGCTGAATCGATTGCAGTACAAAGAAATCGGGCTAGCATGCAATCCATGGTAGAGAGAGATCCTTCCATGAAAGATTTTTACAATACTTACGATCCCTATGCTCCCGATAAATCTGATGCAGAAATTTATAAGCGATACATGAAATCCATGTCTGAAAATGAGAAGCAGTGGCGTGCCAGGGAGGGTACCTTTTATCAGCTTGATTTTTCCAATGTGGGTGGTATGGTGATGCCCCTGGTGATCCAGTTTGAATATATGGACGGAAGCAGCGAAATTGTCAGGATCCCTGCGGAGATATGGAACAAGGATAATCTGAAAACTTACAAGGTATTCCTGCTAGAGAAGGAACTGACAGGTGTAACTCTCGATCCCTTCCTGGAAACAGCCGATTGCGATATGGGCAACAATCACTGGCCACCCAGAATTGAGCAGAACCGTTTTGAGCTCTACAAAAGTACGGGTAGAAGGGGTGGAGAATCCAATCCTATGCAGAAAAAGTAGACTCAGACCAGGATACTATCTATGTGGGCCAGCTCGTCCATGGTGAATTCCAGCTTGGACAGGCTCGCCACATTGGCTTCCAGCTGGGAAACTGAGCTTGCACCAATCAATACAGAAGTAATCTGCTTCCTGCTCAGGATCCAGGCCAGTGCCATCTGTGCCAGGGTTTGTCCCCTTTGTTCAGCATGCTGATTCAAAGCTTTTACCTTTACCATGGTTTCTGAAGTCAGCGCCTCTTCTCCCAGGAAAATACTTGCACCACCGATCCTGGAATCTTTTGGAATGCCATCCAGGTAACGGTTGGTCAGCAGCCCCTGTGCCAGTGGACTGAAAGGGATACAACCCACGCCCCGTTTCTCCAGCACATCCAGCAGTCCATCCTCCACCCATCGATCTAACATATTGTAGCGGGGCTGGTGGATCAGGCAGGGGGTTCCCAGGTTTTCGAGGATGTCTACCGCCCTGGACGTTTGTTCGGCATTGTAATTGGAGATACCCACGTAGAGTGCTTTTCCCTGCTGCACAGCGTGGTGAAGGGCTGTCATTGTTTCTTCCAGCGGGGTATTGGGATCGGGCCGGTGGGAGTAAAAAATATCCACGTAATTGAGTCCCATCCGTTTCAGGCTCTGATCGAGACTGGCCATCAGATATTTTCGGCTTCCCCATTCTCCATAGGGACCATCCCACATATCATAACCCGCTTTGGTAGAGATGATCAACTCATCACGGTGGGGAGCCAGCTCCGACTGTAGTACTTTTTGCAGGTTGGATTCAGCGCTGCCTGGAGGCGGGCCATAGTTATTGGCCAGATCGAAATGTGTGATTCCCAGGTCAAAGGCCTTGAGCAGGATCTCTTTCATAATCGGAAACTCATTCACTCCCCCGAAATTATGCCATAGACCCAGCGATACCGCCGACAGCAGGAGTCCGCTATTTCCACAACGATTGTATTTCATTTGATCGTAACGAGTATTTGATGCAGTGTAGGCCATGGACTTTGTTTTTTATCTTTTAAGAAGAGGAATTTTATATAAGATGGAGTAGGAGAAACCGAAGGCCCGGTTTTCGCCCCCGGTGCTGTATCCGGGTATGAGCTCAGGAATCATTGCAGGATCCATCCCAGGATTCAGCAGAATTTTATAGCGTACCGACCAGCCCAGAAAGAGATTGGGCACTAGCTCCGTTTTGAGTCCCCCTACAATTTCAAGCCAGTGTCCTGTCAGGTTATTTTCATATGGTTCGGGCATATACTCACTCCAGTAACTGTTTGCTATTTGAACATTTTCGGCACTATGGGAGAATACAGACATGCCATATCGAAATCCTATCGTCATGCTGTGATGCACGCTTCGGTCCTTCATGGGTAGGAAATTGTAGTCCATTCCTGTCCGGGCGTAAACTCCCCCAGCCGAATAGTCGAACAATTCTTCACTTTCAGAGATGCTGTTGTATCCCAGTTCAAAGACCGGGTAGATATTCTTATGGATCTCAAAATCCACCGAGGCTTCCGCTCCAATTTCAGAAGGATCGGTAAAAATATAGATAAAGCGTGCCAGGTCGATGCCGAAGCGGGGACCAAAGGTCCGAAGGGTGTCTCTAGCGGATACCTCCTGAGCGGTTACCTGCCCGGACAGGGCCAGGACCAGCAGCACAAACAGGGCTCTAGAGATAGAGCCAGATATGGTTTTCATCTGATTCATATTCTGCATCAACCATTTCATTTAAGATACTATCCTTTACAATCGTCCCCATATCGTATTCCAGATGCTCAAGGGTAAACATATTTGCAAAACCACAGGTATAGGAGATTAAATATAGCTCCTGATGATGATAAATTGTCAGCGTATCAATCTGTTCGTCAATCTTTAAAACAAAGCTGGAGTAGGGGAGGTGGGGATTCAGGGGGACCACAAATCCAGAGGTGGATAGTGAGTTATATAGCAGACTGTCAGACTTCCCTTCCCTGATTCCATAGAGACTGAGGGCTGTAACTGTGCTGTCAGAGGTGAGGCCCTCCTTCACTGTCTTAAATTTTGCCACAAGTTCCGAATCGCTGTTGTCATCACATATCTCCACATCCACACAGCCCGAGAGCAGGATGGCAAAGATGAATAACAGGATCCGGAGTTTCATACGCATTGTTCTTACTCAGCTCCTTTAAGGTTCTTATTGAGCCAGTCCAGGTAGACATTGTATAGATGAATCCGGCTGTTCATATCATAGGCCACTCCGTGGGCACCGGGAGGATAGATTTTCAAGTCGATGTTTTTGTTTGCATCGATCATAGCTTTGGCCAGTTGAAAGGTGTTCTGCGGATGAACATTATCATCTTTAAGGGAGTGTATCAGTAACATTCTGCCTTCCAGATTTCCGGCCAGGTTTACCATGGAACTGTTCTTGTAGCCCTCCTCATTTCCCTCTAGAAGGCCCATATATTTCTCGGTGAGAACGCAGTCATAATTCCGGTGATCGGAGATGGCTGCAGTCACAATACCAGCCTTAAACACATCGGGATGCAGCAGCAGTGCCATGCCGGCAGAGAACCCACCGAAGCTGTGTCCCATGATTCCCAATCGTTCCCGGTCGATCCAGGATTTTTCGCTCAGGTAAAGAGCGGTCTCTGCAAAATCGTGAGTTTCCCATTTTCCCAGTTGCTTATGAACCACCTTCTCGAATTTACTTCCATAACCACCATTTCCCCGGTTATTGATATTGGCGATGACATAGCCCTGCTGAGCCAGGTACTGGTTCCATCCGCTGCTTTCAAAGCTATTGTAAACACCCTGCGAACCCGGTCCACCATAAACAGCCATAATCAGGGGATAGCTTTTCCCGGGATCAAAATTCATGGGTTTAATCAGGTAGCCATCTAAAAGCTGTCCGTCCGAAGTAGTAAAACTAAAGAGCTCCCTGGGGGAATACTCATATTGTTCCAGGTGGTCCAAGGCACGCTGGTGACCGGCCAGGTTCTTGATCAATTTTCCTTTTCCATCGCACAAATCAACGGTCGATGGAGTGGAAGTATTGGAGTAGGAATCGATAAAATAGCGGCCGGCAGGCGCCACATTGACCCGGTGGTTGCCCCTGGTGCTGGTAATTTGTTTTTTCCCTTTCCCATTGAATTTCACACTGAAGAGATTGCGCTCCATGGGTGAGATTTCACAGGAGAGGTAGTAGAGTGTTTTTTTTGCAGGATCGATTGCCTTTACAGCGACCACATCGTAGGCGCCGCTGGTAAGCTGTCCCAGCACGTTTCCATCATAGTCATATTGGTATACATGCGAATATCCATCCCGATCCGAGATCCAGAAGAAGGAGTCCATCTCTTCGGGAAAGTAAAAGAGGTGGAGTTCTCCGGCAAAGAAGTCAAAGATATCAATCCAGGCATCGTTAAGCTCCTCCATGATCACGGATTGTTCCCCTGTAAGCACATTAAAGAGGTATAACTTCATATGGTTCTGTGCCCTGTTCATCCATACAACAGCCAGTGTATTCTCCCTGGAGGTCCAGTAAATCCTGGGTATATAGCCGCCCTCGGGATCGAAATCGAGCCATTGCTTACTTCCGTCGGTCGTATTGATGATTCCCAGCCTTTCAATCGGTGGATTGTCACCCACCTTGGGGTAGGGAACCTCCATATATTCGGGATGCTGACCAGAGAAATCGGTCAGTTGATAAACCGGCACCTCCCTTTCATCGGTCTGCCAGAAGGCGATGTATTTACTGTCGTAGGACCAACTCCATGCCTGTACCAGTCCAAACTCCTCCTCATTGGCCCAGCCAAAACGGCCGTTGTAATACTTATCGGCACCGTCCGAGGTAAGTTGTGTATGCTTGCCGGTGGCAAGATCGAAGCTAAAGAGATCTCCATCCTTGCCATAACCCACTTTCTTACCATCTGGCGAAACCTCTGCTGTAAAGGCGCCTTTTGCTATGGGAGTCAGCGTTTTATCCTCGATGGAGTATAGATAGTAATCGGCATTTCCGGAGTATCTCCAGATGGATTCAAAATTGCACTGGAAGAGCAGAAACTTATAATCCCTGGTCCACTGGAAGGAGCGGTAGGTGAAAGGGTTCTCTGTGCCGGGGAAAAGATGATCGGCCTCATTGAATACCAGCTCTTCCGCATCTGTTTTAATATTGTAGGTCCAGATTTGCTGACTTCTGCCATCTCGTTGAGTAAAGGAATAGCTGTCACTATCCTGGATCCATTCCACACCGGCAGGTCCGCGATCGCCCCGAAGAGAGCCCCCGCTCATAAAGGCATCCATTAATGAATTGTAATGCTTTTTCTGGGCAGCAATGGAGATGGTCATCAGGACCAAAAGAAAGGCAAGAGTAAGTCTTCTCATGTTATATTAATATTGGTTTTTGCAGAAAGCAAATCTAACAAAATTGTTTCGTCCATTAATGTATGTAAGCTAAATACTGATTCTCTGACCAGGGGATTATTCAATACCATGAAGAAATGAAGCATATGATTTTTTTGGCTTTTCTTTCCTTGCTCCTTTACTTCTCAGACTTTCAGCGCTTAATAGATATCCAGATCGTGTCCCACATATACTTCTCCCTTGTACAGCGAGTGGATTTCATCCATCATCTCTTTTTCAGTGCTTCCCCAGAAGAGGATATGATAGAGGACCACCTTTCCGGGTTCTGTTTTCCTGGCTATTTCGGCCAGTTCAAGAGTGGAGGTATGATGTACGCGGTGATAGGCTTTCCAATCCTCGCTTTTTGTTTCAAAGCCTGCCTGGCTGTAAACCTCATGGAGCAGGATATCGGCCCCGGTAGCGTATTCCACCACCCTGGGAGAAGGCTTGCAGTCGCCCGATACCACAATCACCTTATCAGGAGTTGTAAAGCGGAATCCCCAGGCATTGGGCCAGGATCCATGAGTCACCGGGAAAGCTTCCACCACAATATTGCTGTCGCGGTAGATCTCTCCCTCCTGTTCAAACTCATGCCAGTTGACCCTCCATCCCAGGTTATTGGTGGGCTCGTCTCCATAGACGCGGTAGCTGATATCCTCCTGGTAAGCCTCTAATATATGATCGGTCATGTGACCCAGACCAAGCGGTCCGTATACCTCCATGGGTTCATCTCGTCCCATCACCCAGGGGGTCAGGATCAGGTCCGGATAACCGACTGTATGATCGGAGTGGAGGTGGGTGAGAAAAGCCGTCTTCAGCTTCCTGGCCTCCAGAGCATTGATACTCCCTCCGTATTGGGGGGTCAGGCTGGCTGATTTGCGCACCAGTCCCGGTCCGAAATCGATAATGTAGGGGGTGTCGTTGACCACCAGGGCCAGGGCGCATCCCGACTGTTCAGGCGAGGGATTGGGATTACCCGTACCCAGCAGGACCAGCTTGGTGATCTCCGAATCGGAGAGATCCCGCTGTGCTTCAGCGGCTTGAAAGTTGAAAAGAAATAGTACAGTTAAAATTGTGATAAGTTCTTTCATTATCTAACAGATTTTTGATCGCATGCAACAAGGACATTTGCATAGCAGACGGAATAGCTGATATCCTCTTCGCCGATGTGTCCTGCTGCATATCCATACTTTTCTATAATAGCCAGGTAGTTCTTGAGCTGTGTGAGGATATCAATACGGGCAAACTCCATGGTGGATCGGATCCCGGCTTCATAGACCACCCTGGCAAATATACCTCCCACTCCTGTAATTCTAGAAAGATCGCACAGGGAGAACAGCTCTTTCAACCTGTATTTCGGGATGCCGGTGATGCCGGCCAGTTCTGACTGATGATCTTCGGTCTGCGCCTGTTCAAAGAAATTCTTAGTGTTAAGGATGCCCTTCGATTTCAATAATTCCACATACTCGAATGGGATTCCGGGGAAATTTGAAAGGGGGAAGGGCCTGGCAAGGTAGCTTCCCGCTTCCCTCCTCAACAGGACCAGGTATTCGGTGGGGAGTCCGGTTTGGACTGAGAAGCTTTCAATTTTCGGCTTTGAACCAAGGATCTGAAGCAGATCGCCAAGGTTTTCTATGCCGCAGCTGCCAAGAATGTCAAAGCGCTTTTCCATTTGTTCATGAAGCATCACTCGACCAGGAAGCATTCTCCTGCCTGCAGTCAGTTCTTTGAACTTTTCCAGTCCGATTTTTGCCGGGTCGATGGAATAGCTTTTCACGGGTGCTCTTTTTATTCTCCCAGTAAGACCATGGTGTGAGGTGTGTCGAGGCTTAGTTTCCCTTCTTTGACAGATGCTTTTTCTCCTGAATAGTAGTCCCTTAGAACAGTGCCGTTTTCAAATAATCCATTCAGATCAATCTCTTTCTTTCCGGGTTCCATATCTATTCCGGCTACCACCCGGTCGCTAAAATCTCTGCTTTCATAAATCCTTGAAAAGATATAGGGCTTTTCTGAAATCATCTGGTGCTTTCCTGCTCCCACCGAGAGGTGCTCCCGGCGGAACTGTCCCAGTTTTTGGTAATGGAGCAGGACCTTAGCGATGGGTACATCGTTTCGGATCACATTGGACTCCATCTCTTTCCAGTTCATGAAGCTGCGAAGTGTAGCATCACCATGAGTTCCCTTTATATCCAGTTCTCTGCTGCTTTCGTCGCCGTAGTATACCTGGGAGGCACCCGGACATAACAGTAGTTTGGTTCCGGCTTCAATGGTTTTTACACGTTGTTTGTCGAAGGGACCTCCATCGTCATGGGAGCTGAGGTAGTTCAGTACACTCAGGCCCTTCAGGGGACCATATAGCTGGTCGGAGTACAGGGAGAAGAGCGGCTCATAATCCATTTTTGCACTTTCCTTGAACTCAAAGTTGATCATGGCGTCGATGCCATGGGCAAAGAAGTCCACCTCCCGGTCTCCAAAATCAAAGAGCCTGCCTCCCGAGATGTCATAGCCATAGACTTCGGCCACCATATAAAAATCATTCTCGTCCAGTACCTTTTCCGGATGCGTATATTTCCAGTCGGCAAAAGCTGTCCGGGCCTCTTTTCCCAGTTCGCTCCACACGCTTTCTTCGGTATGCTTGGCCGTATCGATCCGGTAGCCATCTATGCCATATTTGCGCACGAAATCGGTGAGCCATTTGATAATGTAGAAGCGGGGAGCCCGGGGATAAGCTGTGCGTGCAAAAAAGGTATCCAGTTCGGCCATCTCAGCTTCAAGTCTTCCTTCTTTCTCCCACTTTTCAAGTAGTTGAGGGGGAAGATCCACATCCTGATCCGATTCGGTACGGATATCCGGGAGGTTTTTCACCAGGGTGCAGGTGACAGTGCTTTCATAATCCTGGTAGGTGCACTGGGGAGTAGTACGTACCCATTCATCGGGCCAGACCGGGTCTATATCAGTTACCGGACCTGTATGGTTGATGATCACATCCATGACTATGCGGATACCATGCTTATGGGCCGTCTCCACCAGTTTCTCCAGATCCTCCTCGGTGCCAAAATTTGGATCCATGCTGGACCAGTCGCTGATCCAGTAGCCATGAAACCCATAGGTAAGTCCGGTGCCCTCGTCGGTTCCTCCATGAATCTGCTCGAACCAGGGCGTCATCCACAGGGCGGTGATCCCCAGGTCATTGAAATAACCCTCTTCGATTTTCTGAATTACCCCTTTGATATCACCCCCTTCAAAACCACGTAACTTGGCGGTCTTGCCACTTCGGTCGAAGTTCAGGTCATTGGAAGTATCGCCATTGTTAAAGCGATCGGTAAGAAGAAAGTATATATTGGCATTCTTCCAGGTAAAAGGAGTGTCTGTGGATGGATCCTGGGTAGCAGTTGCAGGTTTGCAAGCGCCCAGAATCATGCTTGCCAGAATGATAAGAAACGTTGGAATTTTCATTTTTTACAGGATATGATTGGGTGAAAGTTTAAAAATAATCAATAGGATCCAATCTTCAGAACAATTTTGCCTTCAGACATATGTTTTCTGTAGTGATCAATGGCCTCTTCCACGCTCTCTATGGGATAGCTTCGGTTGATATGTGAGCTTAGTTCACTGCCCAGTTGTTTCTTCACACTGCTCACAAACCTGAGTTTAAATAGCAGTCCCTTACTCTGCAGCCAATTGCCCAGCTGAAAACCAACAATCGCTTTCTCCTCCTTGATGAGGAAGCCCGGATCGGCTGTGATGGGATCTCCAGAGAGCCTGGCATAGGCCAGCAGGGTGCTTCCCCGGGGTGCTGCTTCAAGCAGGATGGAACTCTGGCTGCCGGTGACCGCATCCAGGAAAAGGGTGGCACCCAGCTTATTTGTCAGCTCTTTCAGTTCTTTTTCAAATGCACCCGCGCTGCTATTCAGGACATGGATTGCTCCCAGCTCCTTCAGAACAGCAATCTGCTCTTCTTTTCTCACAATATTGATCAGTGGAATGTCCTGGCTAAGGCTAAGCCTGATTAACATTTTCCCCAGAGAACTGGCAGCTGCATTATTAACTATGGCCCTGTGCTTTCCCTCTTTTGCAAGCTTAATAAAGGCCATGGCAGTCATCGGATTTACCAGCATCATTGATCCCTGTTCCGGGGAAATGCCTCCGGGAAGAGGAGCCACATTCATGGCAGATGTAAGCATATATTCAGCCCATGTTCCATCTCCTCCATGTGCAGGTGAACAGGCTACTTTTTTCCCCAACCTGAGTCGTGGTAAGAGTCCGCTTCCGGCTGCCACCACCCTTCCGCTACCCTCCAGTCCGGGAGTAAAAGGGTAGGAGCGTTCCAGGTAGCCCCCGGCAATCAGGGCCAGGTCGGAGGGATTAATGGGTGCTGCATCCATCTTCACCAGCACCTCGCCGGGTCCGGGTCGGGTGACCCTTGTTCGCTCAACTTTCAGCGCTCCTCCTGCTTCATACTGCCTTATGGCGCTCATCTCTTCCGGTACCTGCTTTTCCTTTGAATTCATTTCATATTTCTTTTAACTGTTTCACTGACCTGTTTTGCGGCCTGACTTAACTCCATTTCTTCAATGCGGATCACAGAAGCAGGGGGAATACCCCAGCGCTTCATCACCTCCCTGATTAATTTCTCTCTTACATTCCATATCTGAACCGGCACTGAACTATTTTCCACTGTTTCCAGAATGTCCGACCAACCCGAGCCTTCCAGTTCCATGGGGCCTACTTCGTCGATGATCACCACATCGGGTGCCTGTGCCAGGCATTCACCCATCCATTCGCTGCCCAGAGTGAATGCTTCAGGATTGAACCAGAAACGTTTGTAAGGTGTCCATTCAGGAGTCTCGAGAGCTGAAGCCAAAGCTACTTGCTTGCCATTCTTAATGTTTTGAAGTGTAAACCCAGCTCTCTTTCCGGCAACAAAACTACCCGGACACAGGAATCCGCAGATCTTCAGCCCTCTCTTTTTCAGCAGCTCACTCAGCTGTGAAAGATAGGTGGTTTTTCCTCCCTGTACTGAGCCGGTGACCAGGTATATGCTGTCTTGTTGATTTCTGAGAACCATGAAGCTGATGTTTGGAAATGAAAAGTTGTTTTGTCATCCTTTTTTAATGGACTGTTCCGCCGCATCAGTAATGATCTCCAGGGTCCTTTCCACATCCTCTTCCTCCACGTAGGTCTGCCCGATAATCATTCGCAGGGTATAGAGTCCGTCAATTTTGGTATGAGTCAGGAAGAGTTCACCACTACTGTTAATTCGCTCCAGGAAGGCCTCATTAAGCCGGTTCAGTTCATCAGGATAAGCCATGCCTTTGGCTTGCAGGCGGAAACAGCTGAAGTTCAGAAAGGGTTCCAGTGGAAAACGGATGCCCTCCACCTGGCTAAGGACTTCTGTAAAATGCTTATTCAGAGCAATATGTTTTCTGAGTTTTTCTCGAATCCCATCCAGTCCGAAACTTCGGATCACAAACCAGAGCTTCAGTGCCCTGAACCTTCTGCCCAGGGGAACTCCCCAGTCCCGGTAATCATTGACCAGTCCCCTGGTTTTCGTCTTCAGGTACTCGGGCAGAATTTCAAAGGTCTTTATAAGCAAGCCGGCATCCTTGACCAGGTAGACCGAACAGTCGAAATTGGTGAACATCCACTTATGAGGATTAAAAACAAAGCTATCGGCCTGTTCTATTCCCTTGATCATCCACCGGTATTCAGGCAGCAGCAGGGCGGTCCCAGCAAAGGCCGCATCCACATGCAGCCAGATCTTGTGTTTCTTGCATATGGCTGCAATCTTTTCCAGCGGATCCACTGCCACAGTCCCCGTGGTTCCAATGGCTGCCACTACGGCACATGGGTTCAGTCCCGCTGCAAGATCCTCACTGATCCTCTTCTCCAGCTCCTCAGGATCCATTCGCATCTGCTTGTCCACTCTAATTTTTACCAGGTTCTTCCGGCCCATTCCACAGACGCCCATTCCTTTTTCTATGGAGGAGTGTGTCTCACTGGAGCAGTAAACCCGAAGGTTAGGCGGGACCCCCTCCTCATTGGAACGGAAGCCTGTGGCCACTTCCCGGGCGGTGATCAGCGATACCAGAGAGGCAGAAGAGGCACTGTCCTGTATGACCCCTTCAAAATTTCCAGGAATCCCCATGGCATCGCGCAGCCATTCCATCATTCGCTGCTCCAGTTCGGCCGCAGCCGGGGAAGTCTCCCAGATCATGCATTGTGCTCCCATGGCCGAGGTCAGGGATTCGGCCAGGACCGATTCCACCGAGGAGTTGGCAGGGAAGTAAGCATGGAAGCCCGGATGCTGCCAGTGCGTCATTCCCGGAAGAATGATCGAATCCAGGTCTTCCATAATCTGTTCCATGGATTCGGAATGCATCGGGGCCTCCGGCGGAATGGCCTTATAGATATCACCAGGAGATACCTTGGATTTCACCGGCAGGGATTTAATATTCTTCATGTAACTGTCGATCCAGTCGACCACTGGTCCGGCTTCTTTCTTAAAATCCTTGGGGTTCAACATAGCATTTAAATGTAATTATTGGTCATATCGAATAAATGCATCAGCCAGTTTTTCCGCTGCATCAGGATTAAACCGGAACCATAGTTCGGGCTCAATGAGTTCCAGTTCGGAGATAGCCATCTGATTCTGGTTGTCCCAGACAGCATCCACCCTGGCGTATAAGGCTTGCTCTTCACAGCTTGACACCACCTTTTCGGCAAATGCAATCTCCTCTTTGGAAGGATCGTAGGAGTGCAGTGTTCCTCCGAATTCATCCTGTACTCTGAAATCACCGCTTTTTGCCTTTTTCAGAACGGCGTGGGTAAACCTTCCACCAATTACCACAAAGGACAGTTCTCCTTTTTCCGGCACCTGGTGCTGGAATTCCTGGATCATCATGGCTTCGTTCTGGATCATCTTATGGAAAATCTCCTCATATTGATCACTCTCACCGGGTTTAAAGCGGTAGGTGTGCCTTGCGGCACCGCTGACCACCGGTTTCAGAATGATTTCATTCCAGCTGGTCTCTTCCACAAACTCTCTCAGGGATTTCTGCTCCCCCTGTTCCATAAAGCGGGTGGGGGGAATATGGATTCCTTTTCCGGCCAGCTCCAGCAGATAGTGTTTATCGAGGTTCCAGCGAATGATCTTATAGGGGTTGAGCATGGAGCTTAGGCTCTTCACTCCTTCGAGCCAGTGCTCAAATTCAGGAAAGCGTTCAAAATAGTCCCAGGTACTCCTGAACAGGATGTAACGGGTTTCGCTCCAGTCCACCTCCGGATCATCCCAGTTGATGCGTCTCACCTTCAGACCTCTTTTTTCAAGAGCCCTTTGCACCAGCTGGTCCTCCTGCATGATCCCTTCAATATGGGAATTGTGCCGGGTCTTGCCCAAAAACCAGGAATCGGTCAGAATAGTAATATCGAAGAGAGGCATCTGGGATTTATTGTAAGAAATACTGTATGGATTTAATGGTCATATCTATTGCAAAGTAAACAAATGCCAGAGCAAAAAGCTTAAAAAGAACCGGAATAACCCGGGGGCGGGAAAGTGCTTTACGGAACCGGGAAAAAAGAAAGGCCACCACCATGGTGGAGATGAGCCAACCCATCTGTACCGATCCCATAAAGAGGTATTCTCCATGCCGGAGCTGCTGACCCAGCAGGATTGCCTTGGGAATACAGATGGTGATCCAGTAGGACCAAAGTACTCCGTTGGAAAGGATCATGATCAATATTTTCCCGAAGCCAAAATGAACCTTTGTTCCACTATCCAGTGTTTTTATCTTCCAGATGGAGATGGCAATCCAGATCAGGATCACTGCTCCGGCCAGGGATAGCCCCCTGAAAAAGCCCTCATTAAAACCCAGCGAATCCAGAATTAACAGACTTAACAGGGCCACTATGGATTCGGTGATCAGGGCAATAAGAATGATCCTGAGGCTTTTCATATATCCCGACTGAAGGATCTCTGTAAAGACAGCAGTAATCACCGGACCGGGAATTACTCCCCCAATCAGGCCCAGCATTACAGCGATTACTAATTCATGAATCATCCTGCCAGCATAAAAAATAAGTGAAAATAGAAAAAACGTGTCGATTTTGTATCTTGAACATTTAAAATTTCCAAGCAATATCAACTTCTGTTCCCATGAAAAGAACTCTTTTATTTTTGGTGGCCCTGATGGCCTCACAATTGTCCTTTGGCCAGGTTAGTGCCAGGTTAATGCGTTATGCAGATGTCTCAGATAAGCAGATAACCTTTGTTTACGGGGGTGATATCTGGATTATGTCCCGAGATGGGGGAGCTGCACGGCAGCTGACCCATTCTCCTGGCGAAGAGTCCTGGCCCCGCTTTTCTCCTGATGGGAAAGAGATTGCATTTTCAGCCTCCTATAACGGGAACCAGGATATCTTTGTGATTCCTGCCGAGGGTGGAGTGCCCGTAAGGCTTAGCTATAACTCTTTTGGCGATCGGATGGTGGAATGGCACCCCGATGGTCAGCACCTTCTTTTTGCATCAAAACGGGAGAGCGGAAAGCAGTCCTATTCGCAATTCTATCTGGTGAGTAAAGCAGGAGGTTTGCCTGAAAAACTCGAAGTTCCCTATGGAGAACTGGCCAGCTTTTCGCCCGATGGGAACAGCCTGGCTTATATAACAAAGATCACGGAGAACTATCCCTTTAAACGATACAGGGGAGGACTCAGCTCTGATATCCTGTTATTCGATCTGCAGGGCAAAAAGGTCAAAAATCTGACCAATAGTCACGCCATTGACGGGAAGCCGGCCTGGGTGGGCGATCAGCTCTTCTACCTGTCGGATGCCGGTAAAAACATGCGTCTCAATGTATGGAAATATGATATGGAAGAACAAAAGGGCAGCCAGCTTACCTTTTTCGATGATTTTGATATTTCATCCCTGTCGGGAAACAGCCACGAACTGATCTTTGAGGCAGGAGGAATCCTTTACCTTATGGATGCGCAGACAAAAAAGTTTGAAGCTCTTGAGCTTAGCGTGACCAGTGATCTTTCACTGGAGATGGTCAGGACCATTAAGGTGGGAGAGAACATTCGAAATATGACAGCCTCTCCCGAAGGAAAAAGGATTGTTTTTGAGGCCCGCGGAGAACTTTTTAACGTACCTGCCGAAGAGGGCTATGTGCTGAATCTGACCCGTACAAGCGGCGCTTTTGATATGCTCCCCGCCTGGTCGCCTGATGGAAAAAACATTGCCTTTTGGAGTGATCGCTCAGGCGAATACGAACTATACCTGCAGGATCCGGAGAAGAAGAAGGATCCGGTTCAATTGACCACCAGGGGAAAGGGATTCGGATACCAGCTCTACTGGTCGCCCGACAGCAAAAAGATTGCATTTATTGACGAGCGCAATGATATTTCCATCATCGATGTGGAGAGTAAATCCACGGTACTTGCTGGTAATTACAGATGGAACGCGGGGCACGGTAGCAGGTACGGCTACCACATTGCCTGGTCGTCCGATTCCAAATGGATTGCCTTTGCGGAAGGAATGGATAATTCGCATAATGCTATTTTCCTTTATGATGTCGTGGAGAACCAGGCCCACCAGGTGAGTAGCGGGTTTTATGATGATACGGATCCTGTATTCAGCAAGGACGGAAAGTATCTGTTCTTCCTGAGCGACCGGAGCATGAGAGCCAGCTATTCCGATATGGATGATGGGACCTGGGTTTACCCCAATGCTACTCGGATAGCTGCCATGGCACTTGGCAAAGAAACCTCTTCCTTGCTGTCTGCAAAAAATGATGCTTTGAAGGAAGAGAAGAAAAAGAATAAGAAGGCTGCTGAAGAAAAGAATGGAAAAAAGAAGAAGGGCAAAGAGAAGGAGGGAAATGCCAAGGATGAGGAAGCTCCTGAAATACCCGGGGTGAAGATCGATTTCGAAGGCCTGGAATCCAGGGTGGAAATTCTGCCTCCCAGGGCTGGGAACATTGCCAGGCTGGCCTCCTTTAAGGGCAAGCTGGTCTTCCTGCGCCACCCCAATACAGGTTCAGACTCTCGTTCAGCTTCTCTGGCCTTTTATGATCTGAAAGAACGCGAGGAGAAGACGATCATGGAAGGTGTGGAACGAGCTAAACTCACCGCCGATGGTAAAATGATTGTAGTTCGTGCCGGTGGAAAATACGGAATTGTGAAGGCTGCTGAAAAACAAAAGGTAGAGAAGCCCATTCCCACAGGTGACCTGGCCATGGAGTTGGTTCCCAGGGAGGAGTGGCGGCAGATATTTAATGATACCTGGCGCAGGTACCGCGACTTCTTTTATGATCCCCAGATGCATGGGGTGGATTGGGAAGCCATGAAGGTGCAGTACGGAGCGCTGGTTGAAGATGCACGTTCACGCTGGGACCTGAACTTTATTTCATCCAATCTGCTTGCTGAGCTGAGTGCGGGACATACCTACACTTATGGGGATGGTCCCGACCAGGTCCAAAGCATAAATACGGGCTTCCTGGGAATTGATTGGGATCTTACAAAGAAGGGCTATCGCATTAAACGTATTGTGAGACCGGCAGCCTGGGATACTGAGGTGCGTTCTCCCTTTGATAAACCCGGAAACACAATTAGGAAGGGAGATTATATCCATGCAGTTAACGGAATTCCCCTGGATCTTTTGAGGGATCCCTATGCAGCCTTTGAAGGACTGGCTGGTAAGACGGTCTCTTTGTCCACCAGCAAATCCGGAAATATCGTTGATGATAGTTCTATTGTAATTAAGTGCCTGACACGGGGAGAAGAGGTAAATTTGAGGTACCTGGAGTGGATCGAGAATAACCGGAAGAGGGTGGAAGAACTATCGGATGGAAAACTGGGATATATCTATATGTCCAATACCGCCGGCCGGGGACAGCTGGAACTGGTCAGAATGTTTTACGGTCAGCTCGAAAAAGACGGGTTCATTATTGATGAACGGTTTAACGGGGGAGGGGCATTGGCCGATCGCTTCCTGGAGCTCCTTCAACGCCCGGTGGTATACAACCTTCACTGGCGCCACGGAAAGGATCATACCCAGCCCATAAAAACCAATACGGGTCCCATGGGCATGCTGATCAATGGATGGGCCGGTTCCGGCGGAGACGGACTTCCCTGGGCCTTCCAGGAACTGGAAGCCGGACCCATAGTTGGTGAGCGCACTCTGGGAATTCTGGTGGGGCCGGCTACCGGGCACCAGCTTGTTGACGGGGGAGGCATCACCATACCCGGTGCCAGGTTATATGATAATGACGGACACTGGTTCTGGGAAGGTGAAGGAGTGGCTCCTGATATTGAGGTATGGGACGATCCCAATATCCTGATGCAGGGCCGGGACCCACAGCTGGAACGAGTAGTAAAGGAAGTTGTGAAACTTCTGGAGACCCAGTCGCCTGAAATGACCCCTGCACCTGCACGGGAGGACCGTACCGCCGTAGACCTCAATAAGATTTAGTAATCTATATGTATCGAAAGGACTCTTATTGTCAGGAATATTCAGGAGAAAGCCTATAAACATTTACGCAGTAAAGGTTTTCAGCAACGACTGAGTATTTCTGACAAAAGAGAGAGAGTGTACCTTTCGATACACTCTCTCGGGAGTAGTTTGGAGTTTGTAGTTTAGAGTCTTATGCTAACCCCAAGCGTCAGATATGCAATACCGTATCCCAGTTGAGCAAAGGCAGCAAATTGTTCGGCGAAATAGTAGCGGGCACCCACAAAACCAGAAAAGATAAATCCTCCAGAAGTTGCGCCATAATCCCAGCCTGTAGGTGTGCCGAATTCCGTGGCGCTGGCAATGTTGTATCCCAGCAATACCCCTGCATAGGTATCCAGCTTGTCAACCAGTGGATAGTGGAACAGCCCTCCGGCACCAACAATGATGTTGGAGTATTTGTATCCCCACCCGAGGTAGTCGTATTTGTATGAGCTATAACCCAAATATCCCGCGACACCGATCACACCCTTTTCAAGGATCTCGTCTGCGACGGCATGTTCAAAGGAAACAGAAACCGGGGGTACACCCTTGGTGTAATAGGATCCGCTATAGAGTGTGTTTCCAAGTCCGATTCCAAGGTTTAATACATTATCTCCAAGGTTGAACATGCTCTCCTGGGCCCGGAGGACGGGCAGTGTGAACAGAAGGGCGACAGTAAATACTAATAATTTTTTCATTTTATAAATTTTAGGGTTACCATCCCGCTGGGGATGTTTCATGATATGAATTTACAATCTTTTTGATTGTTTCCGAATGAAATAGAAGAAATTTTTTTCACCACTCTCTAGAAAGTAGTATTGATAGCTAAGATTCTGGTGAAAGAAGGCTCGTACATCACTTATTTTAGGATTAACTGCTGGAATAATTTCTATCTTTATTCCCACACCAAATCCGGAGTTATGAATATTGAGAAGCACTTGTTTGGAACAACACCTGAAGGTAAAGAAGTGTTAAAGTATACCTTGAAAAATCACCATGGGATGGAGGTGGATATCATTACCTATGGCGGAATCATCACAGCTATCAGGGTTCCTGATAAAAAGAATGAACCGGGCGATGTGGTGCTGGGATTCGACACCCTGGAAGATTACCTGGGCGACCATCCCTATTTTGGAGCCATGATAGGAAGGGTTTGTAATCGTGTAGGTAAGTCGCGCTTCGAACTGGAGGGAAGGATCTTTCATGTTACAGCCAATGAAGGGGTCAATCACTTGCACGGCGGAACCAAAGGCTTTGATAAGCAGGTGTGGACATCCTATAGTCAGAAGACGCCCGACCAGGTCTCCCTGTTTTTAGGTTATGAGAGCGCAGATGGGGAGGAGGGTTATCCCGGAACTCTGATGGTGGAGGTGGAGTATTCACTGAACGACAAGAATGAGCTGGGGATCAGTTGCCGTGCTAAAAGTGATAAGTCCACCCATGTGAATCTGACCAATCATAGCTATTTCAATCTGAATAATTGTGAAGGCACCATCCGGGAACATGAACTGATGATTGCTGCAGATCGCATTACTGAACTGGATGAGGAGAGCATCCCCACGAGTAAGATACTTCCGGTGGAGTCGACCCCTTACGATTTCAGACTCTCCAGGGAAATTGGCGAAGATATTGATAAGGTGGAACCGGGTTACGATATCAATTATGTGTTGGATATGGAAACACGGGAGCTTTCACGGGTGGCGGCAGTTCACGATCCCCATTCAGGCAGAACCATGGAGGTTTTGACCACCCTTCCGGGCATTCAGCTCTATACCTCCAATCATGTGAATGGAATCAGGGGTAAGGGAGGTAAGGTATATGAGAAACATTGTGCGGTATGCCTGGAGACCCAGTTCTTCCCTGACAGTCCCAATCAAGCTCACTTCCCATCCACGGTATTAATGCCGGGGGAAGAATTTTCGGCAGTGACTATTTACCGTTTCAGCAAATAGATGTCCAGATACCACATCATACTCCTGGTCCTAGCCCTGTCTGTCCCGGCAAAAGCACAGGTATATCACTCCTGTTCCCTTCATCAGCCTTCGGGGAAGGTGTATGAGAATCCCCTGAATGAAAAGTGGCTCTCCGCCTACGATGTAAAGCACTATTCCCTTAGCCTGGAAGTTGATAATAAAAGCACCCAAATTGCAGGGGCCGCTGAGTTGGTTTTTGAGGCTACCCGGGACATGGATACCCTGGTATTGCAACTGCAGAATGGACTGGATGTTAGCGGGATCATGTTTAACGAGGATATTAGAAGCACGGTATATCCTGCAGGAAATGAGCTTGATTTTGTACATCAAAATGCCGCCATCTACATCACTCTGGACCAGACCCTCCAGCAAGGTGAACTGGTACGGGTAAAGATTATGTACGGAGGCGAAGCTGGTCGTGACCGTGGTTTTTTTGCGGGTATTAGTAACAAAAAAGGAACGGACTACGGCTTTGATGTGACCTATACACTGTCAGAGCCACTAAATGCCCGGGACTGGTTCCCGGTAAAGCAGGTGCTGGAGGATAAAATCGATTCGGTCACAATGAAGCTGATTTGTGATAAGAGTCTTCTGGCCGGATCCAACGGCCTCCTTGTTCAGGTTGAAGATGAGGGTGATGATCATATCCTGACCTGGAAAACATACTATCCCATGGCCTATTACCTGCTCTCATTTTCCGTGGCAGAGTATGTGGATTACTCCTTTTATGCGCCCCTTTCAGATGAGAATGACTCGGTTTTGGTGCAGAACTTCATCTACAATACGGAAGAGGTGCTGACCGACTGGAAGGAAGGAATCGATAATACAGGAGCCTTTATTACCCTTTACTCGCAGCTGCTTTGCGATTACCCCTTTGCGAAGGAGAAATACGGGCACTGTATGGCACCCATGGGTGGAGGAATGGAACACCAGACCATGACCACACTTCAGAATTTCAAATATTTCCTGGTGGCCCATGAACTGGCCCACCAGTGGTTTGGCGACCATATTACCTGTGGCAACTGGCAAGATATCTGGATCAATGAAGGCTTTGCCTCCTACATGGAGTATGTGGCAGCAGAGCATCTCCTGGGCGAGGAGGAAGCAGCCGACTGGATTGAGAATGCCATTTCCATTGCCCTTGGAGAGCCGGAGGGATCGGTTTATGTCCCGGCAGCGGAGGTGGAAAATGACTACCGGCTCTTTAGCTACGGACTGAGTTACAAGAAAGGGGCCCTGCTGCTCCATATGATTCGCTTTATGCTGGACGACAAGGAGCTTTTTTTCGAGGTCTTGAGTACCTACCTCAATCGCTATCAGAGCGGACTTGCCACCGGGGCAGATTTCCAGGCCATCCTGGAGGAGGTGAGCCAGATGGATTTCTCCTGCTTCTTCGACCAGTGGTATTATGGAGAGGGCTACCCCATCTTTCAGCTCTTTTGGGAGCAGGCAGGCGACAGCCTCCTGATTCGGAGTGAACAAAGCACTTCTGCAGCCCTGGTGACCCCGCTGTTCCAGGTGCCTTTCGAGCTGGAAATTGTTTATCTGAACGGACTGCGGGAACGAGTGAGGCTCATGCAGGAGAACAATGAGGAGGAATTCTCTGTTCCGGTGGAAGGGTTGGTGGATCGCATTATTTTCGATCCCGATAATCATCTTCTTAAAACTGCAACAGTGAGTCAGAAACTTCCTGTGGACAAACCCTATCATTATGGCCCTAACCCGGTTACCCGCGAATTGATAATCCAGTTCTCCAATGTTGCTGTGATCGAAAACGTACGTATCTCCAACCTCGCAGGACAGGAAGTCTATAGAGATAGCGGTACTTCAAATCCGCTGATCCTTAACCTATCCACACTGGCCGACGGTCCATATCTTCTGGAACTTACAAGTGCCTCAAAAACTTACCAGGAGCGCATTGTTAAGGTTTCGGGTAATTAGATTGAGACAGGACTCTTGAGTCTGCCTCTATTTTATAAGGAATTCTTTGGGAGGTGTTGCCCCTAAAAGGTTCTCCACAAAGTAATCCCAACGCCTGCGCATAATATAGCGACTGTCGCCACCATAACCATGGCGGGCATTGGGGAGGATTAAGAAATCAAAATCCTTGTTTGCCTTTATCAGTGCATCTGCTACCAGGTAAGTATTATATGGAGGCACATTGTCATCCATACCGCCATGAATAAGCAAGAGTTTTCCTTTTAAATTCTCAGCATAGCTTTGATTGGCCTGCGACATATAGTTGGAAACCCCTTCACTGTTCTTGACTTCCAGGCCAATATATCTTTCTCCCCAGTCATCTTCATAGTTTCGGCTATCGTGATTGCCCGACTCTGAAATGCCAACTTTGAAGAAATCGGGATATTTAAACATGGCAGCGGCAGTGGCAAATCCTCCTCCGGAGTGTCCCCAGATGCCCACGCGTTCCAGGTCCGGAAAATTGTACTTTTCTTCCAATTGCTTTAAGCCTGATACCTGGTCCGACAGAGTGTTCTCTCCCATATCGCCATAGCAGGCATCGTGAAATGATTTACACCGGTTGGGATTACAACTTCCTTCCAGGGCCACAACCACAAATCCCAGTTCGGCCAGGGCTTGCCTGTCTCCATTGGCTGCACGAAAGCCCCAATAACCCACACTGCCCCCCTGGGGTCCGGGATAGATATAGACAATTACCGGGTACTTTTTGCTGCTGTCTATTTTGGCAGGAGTATATAAGAGCCCATATAAATCCCAGCGCTCATTGGCCGATTTGACGGTGAAGGGTGTGGGAGGCTTCCAGCCGCCAGCTACCAGCCGGGAAATATCAGTCTTTTCCAGAAGGACAAGTACTTCACCATGTGTATTTCTCACCTCATATACCGAAGGTACATCGGGCTGAGAATAGGAGTCGATAAAATATTCCCCATCCGGAGAGAACTGTACACTATGATCACCAGTTTCAGGAGTTAGCAGTGTTAAATTTTCCCCGCTGAAATCCACACGATACAGATGCCGGTAATAAGGATTTTGTTTCATTTCCTTTCCACTGGCCACAAAATAGATAAGCCGGTTCTCCTGATCTACTCTCACTATCTGCCTTACCACATAGTTGCCAGAGGTGATTTGATGTTTTAATGTCCCTGTGATCGCATCATATAAATAGAGATGTCCCCAGTCACTTCTTTCCGAGTACCAGATAATTTCGTTGGTCTCAGAGAGATATGTCCAATTGATGGAGCCCTGTCCCGATTCATATTGTGTAGCCACGATCTCTTCAAAGATCTCTTTCACCTCACCAGTTTCGCAATCGGCCATTCTCACATATTCCTTCTTATGGTCGCGGCTGGTGGAGACAAAAACCAGCTGTTTGCTGTCCTCACTCCAGGCCACATCATCGAACCCACCCTCGCAGGAGATATCATCACAGAGAGTTCCTCTTCGGGCATCGGGAGCCAGCTTCAGTCGAATTATCTGCGGTTTTGACTTTATATCAATAATAACCCGGTGTATCCTTATAATATCCTCATCGCCGGGCAGGGGATACTTCCATTGCTTAAGCACCGGAGCCCCAACTTTTGTTTTCACCAGATACATATCACTGACATGCCGCTGATCCTGTTGAAACGTAGCAATTTTTTTTGAATCGGGCGACCAACTGAGGATGGGCCTGTCGCTATGTTTCCATCCTGCATTATCTGTGGCATAGCCAAAATTCTCCACTCCATCGGTGGTTAGCGCTATTTCCGACCCTGTTTCAACTTCTTTCATCCATAAGTTCCAATCCCTGATAAAAGCAAGATAACTGCCATCGGGCGACAAGACCTCATTGCGGGATATTCTTCTTGTTTCTTCATCCACAGAAGCCATTTCAAACAGTTCTTTCCTGGAGTCTGCTTTAATTGTTGTCCAGTCGACCGGATCAAGTAATTTGTATTCCGTGTGATTTTCCGTCACAGACTTGTACCAGAGTCTGCCATCTGCCAACCATTGAGGCCTGATGGCATTATCTACCAGTTTATTGACATGACCGCTAAGCATCTCAGCGGCATGCTGGTAATCGGCTTCTGTATATGTTTTCGTGTTTTGTCCATAAGTCAAAGGGAAACATAGAAGAGAAAATAAATAGGAAAGGGCTGTCAGTTTACTTTTCATGGTGTATTATGTATAAAAATCATAATTGCTACAATAACGTTATTCTTATCGTAAAACAGGGTTTTTCCTTAACTCTCTTTTACTAATTTTGAGACACTTTTCGAATTAATTTACAAATTATGCAAAACACACTTACAAATAAAAAAGATAGTTTTATTGAATTTGACGCGAGGCCCTTAAAAGGCAATTTTCTTCTTGCAATCCTTAAGAAAGCAAAGATTATGGCCATTGGTGAAGGAATGAAAGTGATTCAGAATTTCGAGCCAATCCCCTTGTATTCTACTATGAAAAATATTGGTTTTGATTCAGAAACCGAACAGTTAGAGGATGGATCTTATGCGGTCTACTTTTACAGGACCGAAATAAAAGATGCCGACGATGTTGAGTTGCCATTGAAGCCGATTGTTATGCCCCGGTATGCCGATATTGATAAGGCTATTGCCGACCTTACCGTAAATTTTTGGGACAATATCTGGAATAAGGAAAATCCGTTTATTGAATTAAAAACCAAATTTCTACTTTCACTATCCAATGCTGTAGGTTCAGGCAGGATAAAGCAAGCAACCCGCGAACTTATAAAAGCCTATTATTTAGGAGTTACTGTAGAGGAATTTGATGAATTATTTGCACTGTTTATCTGGAACCAAGGCATAGGACATTTCTCTTCCGAATTGGCCCAGTCTCCGCTTTTCAAGGCATACATTACCATCAAAAATTCTGAAAAGAAAGGGAAATCAAAAAATGAAATCATGGCGGTTCTTACAGAGACTTTTGGAGAGAAAAATCCGGAAACAGGATTTAGCAAATAAAAATCCATTCAATAAAATTAGATCATTGAATACACCTTAATACTCACTATCCATGAAACTGAAGACCCTGACGATTATTGGCCTGGTATCACTGCTTATTTCCTGTGATGGCTACCGACATCCCTACCAAAATACCAATCTTGATTTTGAAACCAGGGCGGCTGACCTGGTCTCCCGGATGACCCTGGAGGAGAAGGTGAGTCAGCTTACCCACTATGCGGATGCGGTGGAGCACCTGGGTATTCCAGAGTATAACTGGTGGAATGAATGTTTGCACGGGGTGGCCCGTTCGGGTAAGGCCACGGTCTTTCCACAGGCCATCGGGATGGCAGCCACTTTTGACCGTAAGCTGATGTTTCGCATGGCCGATATAACTTCCACCGAGGCCAGGGCCAAGTACCATGACTATTTCTCCAGGGGAAAACACGGGATGTACCAGGGACTCACTTTCTGGTCGCCCAATATCAATATCTTCAGGGACCCCAGGTGGGGAAGGGGGCAAGAGACTTATGGGGAGGATCCTTATCTGACCGGTGAGATGGGAGTGCAGTTCATAAAAGGCCTGCAGGGGGATGATCCGCGATATTTGAAAACAGTGGCCACATCCAAGCATTATATGGTGCACAGTGGACCGGAACCATCGCGTCATAGCTTTGATGCAGTGGTGAGTGAGCGGGATTTCAGGGATACCTACCTGCCTGCATTTAAGAAGACCATAGAGAAAGGACATGCCTATTCGGTAATGTGTGCCTATAACCGCTATATGGGCTTACCCTGCTGCGGAAGTGCTCCCTTGCAGGAAGAACTATTGCGCGGGGAACTGGGTTTCCAGGGCTACATTGTTTCTGACTGCGGTGCCATCAATGATTTTCACACCGGTCACAACGTGGTTAAAACACGTGAGGAGGCTGCTGCTCTGGGTGTATTGTCCGGAACTGATCTCAATTGCGGAAATCAGTATGAGGGACTGGTTGAAGCAGTTAAACAGGGACTGATCAACGAGCAGGAAATCGATGTGCATGTTCAACGGCTTATGCTGGCCAGGATGAAGCTGGGAATGTTCGATCCTGAAGACATGTTACCCTGGTCCGCTTACCCTGTGGATACACTGGCTGTGGAAGCTCATATTGAAGTGGCCCGGGAGATGGCCAGGGAGTCCATCGTTCTTCTGAAAAATGACAGAAATTCACTGCCTCTCAGCAAGGACCTGAAGCGGGTGGCTGTTATCGGACCCAATGCCAATAATGTGGATGTACAAAACGGGAACTACAATGGGACACCTGTGGAAGCTGTCAGCGTTCTGGAGGGCATCAGGGCCAAACTTGGAGCAGATGCCGAAGCGCGCTATGCACAGGGTTCTCCACACCACAGTGGCTTGCCTTACCTGAGTGCGATCCCCGGAGAAGTTTTGTTCAGCGATAAGGAGCAGACTAAAAAAGGTCTGGAGGCAGCCTATTACCCGAATCTGACCGGGGAAGGAGCGCCGGTTCTCGAGCGTACCGATGCAAATATTGACTTCCTGTGGTGGGATGGGGAACCACCTGTTGAGGGGATGAGTGATGATGACTACTCTGTGGAGTGGAGCGGCTACCTGGTTCCGCGCAGGAGTGGTACCCACGCCCTTGGGGCCTATGGTAAATATTTCCAATTCATCTTTGAGGGAGATACACTGATACAGCACAACAATATACACCACCCCGACAAGATCTATCGTAATGTGGAACTGGTGGAAGGGAAGCCTTATAAAATCAAGCTGGTGATCCAGGACCGTCATGGGGATGCAAGCTGCATGCTCCACTGGGAAGAACCAGGTCTTCCGCTGGTCTGGGAGGCACTTCAGGCTGCCCGCTGGGCCGATCAGGTGGTGATGGTGATGGGACTCACCCCGCGACTGGAAGGGGAGGAGATGAGGGGCCTTGAACTGGAGGGTTTTAATGCAGGCGATCGTACCTCCCTGGATCTGCCTGCTGTTCAGCGCAGTCTGATTCGTCAGATTGTCGCCACCGGGAAGCCGGTAACCCTGGTTCTGATGACCGGCTCAGCGGTTTCCATTTCACGGGAAGATGAAATAGTACCGGCCATTCTTCAGGCATGGTATGGAGGAGAGACTGCCGGAGAGGCTGTGGCTGATGTCCTGTTTGGCGATTATAATCCGACCGGCCGTTTGCCGGTGACCTTCTACCGCTCGGTGGATGATCTGCCTCCCTTTGAGAACTATGACATGGAGGGCCGGACCTATCGCTACTATGAAGGAGAGGTTCTCTATCCCTTTGGCTATGGATTGAGCTATACAAGCTTCAGCTACGATAACCTTATCCTGGAGAAGAATGAGATTGGAACAGATGAAAGTATTACAGTGAGCGTGGATGTGAGCAATGCCGGTGACAGGGATGGGGTTGAGGTGGTTCAGTTATATATCCGTGATCTGGAATCAAAGGAAGTCCGACCACTGAGAGATCTCAGGGGTTTTGAACGGGTGCCGGTTAAAGCCGGGCAGACCATAGTGGCTACCATGATACTGGGTCCGGATGAACTGGCATACTACGATACAGAAAAGGGAGACTATCTGGTGGAATCCGGATTATACGAGATTATGGTAGGTCCCTCATCGGACACACTTATGATGTTGAAAACAGAGCTGCTGGTCAGGTAAGCTACCCAGACGATCCAATTAGTTTATCCTTTTGGATCCGTCTCCAATCTCTGCCACATAGAAATCGGCGCTAAGGCCGGTCCGTTCTTTATACCTGAGACCCACTTCGCGGATAAAGGTTTCAACCTGGTCCTCTTCGACGATGCTAACAGTGCATCCGCCAAAGCCGGCTCCGGTCATTCTGCTGCCAATGGTTCCTTCCACTTTTCGAGCTTCCTCTACCAGGGTATCCAGCTCTTTACCGGTCACTTCATAATCGTCCCGAAGCGAATCATGGGATTGGTTCATGAGTTGTCCGAAGGATATAATGTCGCCCTTATTAAGGGCTTCAATGGCAGCCAGTGTTCGGGTGTTTTCAGTGATCACATGACGTGCTCTTCTCTTCTCCGTTTCATCAGAAATCAGATGGGAGAGGGCATTGAACTCGTCCAGGTTCAAATCGCTCAAATGTTTGATTTTTTTCTCCTTGCGAATGCTCTCAACGGCAGATTCACACTGAGCCCTTCGCTCGTTGTACTTTGAGTCGGCCAGACCCCTGCGCTTGTTGGTGTTGGCAATTACAATCTTCATCCCATCCAGTTTCAGTGGAACACGCTCGTAATCAAGCGTATCACAATTTAGAAACAGGGCATGATCACTGGCTCCCATAGCCGATGCAAACTGGTCCATGATGCCACAATTTACACCCACAAAATTATTCTCGGCACTCTGTGAAATTTTTACCAGTTCCATGCGGTCCTTTCCAAAGGCAAAAATCTCGTTCATGGCAAAGGCCGTAACCATCTCTATGGAGGCCGATGAGGAGAGTCCGGCACCATTGGGAATATCGCCAGAATAGAGCAGGTCCACTCCTTCAATCTCTTTCGATTTATTCCGGAGTTCGTTCAGCACTCCCACCGGATAATTGAACCAGGATTTCCCTTCCTTCTCGAAAGGCTCATCCAGCTTCACTTCGCCGCGGTGATCGAAATTGGTGGTGGCGAAACGAACCATCCGCCTGTCATTTCTTCGTAGTACCAGGTAAGTGCCAAAAGAGAGGGCACATGGAAAAACATAACCTCCGTTGTAATCGGTATGCTCTCCGATCAGGTTCACTCGTCCTGGCGAAAAAAAGATGTGAATCTCATTTTTACCCTCACCGTACAAACTTATGAAAGTCTCTTTAAGCTCTTTTGAATTCATTTTGATAAGATGTTAGGAAAGCCAAATGTAGAAAAAATATCTGATCACTTCTGGAGCAATTTTACTACTTTAGACTTTTATGATGACCGACACTCCATTCAGACGGTTTCTGGTTTATGGCGGGATCCTTGTGATTACTGCTCTCCTTCTGCTGCCTTTCTTAGGTACGGTCAATCTTTTCGATTCCGATGAGACCAACTATGCCGAAACGGCCCGGGAAATGATCCTTACAGGCGATTACCTGACTGTACAGGTTGATTTTGAACCCTTTCCTGAAAAGCCCCCGCTCTTTTTCTGGCTCCAGTCTCTTTCCATGAAAATATTCGGGGTCAATGAATTTGCTGCCAGGTTCCCTAATGCGATTTGTGGTATTGTATCGCTGATGATGCTCTATTTCTTCGGTCGAAAGATATATGGACACCGTTTTGGCCTGCTATGGATTCTCTCCTATGGTGCAGCTATTCTGCCCTTCTTTTTCTTTAAATCGGGAATCATCGATCCCTGGTTCAATCTCTTTATATTTATTGGAATCGCCCTGTTTATATTTTATCTCGATCCAGAGAAGCTGAGAAGAAGGCTCCCTAACCTGCTCCTGTCTGCATTGTTTTTTGGATTGGCAGTGCTGACCAAAGGGCCGGTTGCCATGTTGATCTTCATACTCTGTCTTATGACCTTCCTGGTGCTGAAGCGATTCAGGATTTCAAGCTCCGTAAGTCATGTACTCCTGTTTATTCTTGTACTTGCCCTGGTTGGAGGAAGCTGGTTCTTGTTCCAGGCTGCCAATGGAAATTCCGGAATCATAAGGGAATTCATCTCCTACCAGGTGAAATTGCTTTCATCCCACAGCAGTGTGCATGACGGGTTTTTTGGCTACCATCTGGTGGTTCTGCTGGTGGGGGTCTTTCCCGCATCGGTTATTGCCATGAAAAGCATTACAAAAAAAGCAGAAGATACCGAGTTACAAAGACTCTTCAAACAGTGGATGTATATCCTTTTGCTGGTGGTGCTTATTGTCTTCTCCATTGTAAATACCAAGCTTCTGCACTATAGTTCCATGGCCTATTTCCCACTTACTTTTCTGGCCGCATGGGTATGGGATAAGTGGCTCGACCGGAAGATTGAGATTGGGAGATGGCAGGTAGTATTGATTTTCCTGATTGCACTATTCCTGTCTGGAATGGCCATTGTTTTTCCATTACTCACGGATCATTACGATTGGTTGCTGAGTAAAAACTTCTCCTTTATTGGGCCCTTTGCAGCAGAAGCACTCCAGAGAGATGTACACTGGAGTGGTTATGAATGGCTCATAGGCCTGTTTCTCATACTGGGTGTGATTGTGGCATCGGTTCAGGTTCTGCGGCGAGACTGGAGTGGTATGCTGATCCTGCACCTGGTGGTATTGCTCTTTGTTTATGCTTCCATTTCTCTCTTTACCGAAAGGGTGGAGGGCTATAACCAGCGTGTGGCTATCAAATTTTATAAGAGCCTGCGTGGACAGGATGTCTATGTGAACACCCTGGGATTCAAGAGCTATTCCCACCTCTTTTATTTCCATAAGCAGCCCGGGGAGGACGACGACAGTTTGGAACGCCTGATGACCGACCAGCTTGATCGGGATGCTTATTTTGTAATGAAGGTGAATAAGAAGGCTATGTTCCTGGAACGCTATCCGGAACTGGAAGTGCTTAACGAAAAGGACGGATATGTGTTCACGGTTCGGCGAGCCGCACCAATAGATCCTTGATTATATTCAAAAAACATTTTACTTCAGGATAATCACTTTAGCCATACGGCTACTTTCGTAGCCTGCTTCAATAATCCTGATTACATCACGTGCCTGTTGGGCAGGCACCGTCAGTGGTGCATTGTTCCTGATGGCTTCATAGATATTGTCGTAGTAGGCGAGATAGTTACCTGGCAATACGGGGTAATCACCTTCCAGGTGTTCACCTTCAAAGTCCGTATTAATCTTCGCACGGGTGAATTCCGGATCCGCTCCCCATCCAGGGGATCCGGGGATTAGTCCAGCTGTCAGATCCCGCTCCTGCGGATCTCCCCCCCAGGTCAGAAAGCTTCCCTCGGTTCCATGAAGTATGAAACTGGGACCTTGCTCTCTTACCAGGTAGCTCGATTTAAGTGTACATTTGAATCCGGGATAGTGTAGCAAAAGGTCATAGCTATCATCGGTAAGGGCTCCGTCTCTGAGAATGCGTGTATCACAAAAGAGTCTGTCGGGCATGCCAAACAACTGCAGAGCCTGGTCCACAAGGTGCGATCCCAGGTTATAAAGGGTTCCTGTGCCACCGTCCTTCTCTTTCCACGAGTTTTTCATATAGTTCCTGAAACGATCGAAATGGACCTCAAAATCAACCAGTCGTCCCAGTTTGCCTGATCTAATCACCTCCTTTACAGTGAGGTAAATCCCATCCCAACGCCTGTTTTGAAATACACTCAGAATCACACCCTGTTTATCAGCCAGATCTGTGAGCTTGTTTGCATCGCTGGCTTTCAGCGTGAATGGTTTCTCCACCACCACATGTTTGCCGGCCAGTATGGCCCGTGTTGCCATCTCCATATGGAGATGGTCGGGAGTATTGACCACCACAAGTTCCACAGAGGAATCATTGATGATGTCATCAAAATTCCGGACCAGGGTCGATTCCGGGTGCTTCCCTTTTGATTCGTGTTTATTACGTTCCAGGATCTTGCTTATTTTATATCCGGGATGTGCCTCGAGCAGCGGACCGTGAAAGACCACTCCCGACATTCCATAGGAACAGAGTGCTGTGCTGATTTGCTTCATTGGGCATGTTTTATCACACCAAATTAGCAAAAAAGAGTGATCCTTTGTATATCTTCAACGAGTTCATGGATTAATTACAATGCTTCATATATATATACAGAAAGACTTTCCCTGCAGGGGTGGATTCATCCAGATCCTGCTTTTAGTTGCTCTTCTTGTCAGCTCGTGTACCTACAGGTTTTATCCGGCTGAATGTGATCTGCCCATGCCCGGAAACATGGTAAAACAAACCCGGCTGGATGCAAAAGTAGCGGAGACCAGTGGACTAATATTTATGGATGGTAGTATATGGACCTTCAACGACAGTGGGGGTGAGCCTGCCATCTATCGCATTGATCCCGGCAATGGGAGTGTCATCCGGAAGACGGTAATAAGCAAGGCATTGAATGTGGACTGGGAGGACATTGCCATGGACGAGCATTATATTTATGTGGCCGATGTGGGAAACAACTTTGCCGGTCGAGATACGGTGGTGATTATCAGGATCGATTCCGGAGAACTTCTATCCGGAGCAGAAGAGCTGGACCATGCGGGGATCATCACCCTCAGCTACGAAGAACCACTGGCCCTGAACCGCTTAGGATGGTCCTCGCTGGATTGTGAGGCCCTTTTTGCTTTCAGGGATTCGCTCTACCTCTTTTCCAAGAACTGGGTGGATGAAAGTACTTCGGTCTATGTGATCCCGGCTGTGCCCGGCCATTATATGGTAAAGAAGAGCTTTCGCTATGAGGCGAAAATGCTGGTCACAGGAGCCGATATATACAGGCACTCTAAAGAGGTGAGTCTGGTGGGATACAGGAGCTACATTCCTGTGGTGATCACCTATGGTTACGAGGATAACCCGGCAGCTGTGGCCTGTGGAGGGAAGGCCAGGATCTATCCATTGAAAGCAGGAAGACAGGTGGAGGGGATTTGTTACGACAAGCAGGGGAAGCTATATATCTCAGCGGAAAGAAGCTTGCAGAAGCAGGCCCTTTTTAAGCTGGGAGGTTGGGGTCATTAGGCATTGTTCATTACCTTTGCATTCAAACAGCAGTAGATTAGAGATGAATATCGATCAGAATATATTTGAAGGTGGAAGAAAGATTCCGCTGGTGGAAGAATTTTATACCATCCAGGGGGAGGGATATCATACAGGGAAAGCGGCCTATTTCATCCGTGTTGGCGGGTGTGATGTGGGCTGTAGCTGGTGCGACACAAAGTTTTCATGGGACCCTTCACTTCATCCCGTGATTCCGGCCGACCAGATTATCGGACATGTACTGGACTGTCCGGCAGCCGCGGTGGTGGTCACCGGAGGTGAACCCCTGATGGTCAACATGGATTACCTGACAGGTATGTTGAAGAAGCAGGGAATTGAGACCTTCCTGGAAACCAGCGGGTCCCATCCGCTCAGTGGTAGCTGGGACTGGATATGCCTGTCGCCCAAAAAGAATGCACCACCCTTGGATGCGATATTCCATGAGGCCCATGAGCTGAAAGTGATTATATGTTCTGAAGAGGATCTGCAATGGGCACTTGAGAACGGATCTAATGTGGGCAATGACTGCAAACTATACCTTCAGCCCGAATGGAGCCGGAGGGAGCAGATACTCCCAACGATTATTGAGTTTTCCAAGCAGAATCCTCGTTGGATGATCTCTCTGCAGTCGCACAAATACATGCATATACCATAAATGACTATTAAGAGGAGCATAGGACTGATCTTTTTACTTGCAATGCTTCCAGGGCTGTTTGCACAGTATTATAGTTCGGGATCCAAAAAGGCAATCAAACGCTTTGAGGAAGCCCGAAAATGTTTTGAGGTGAGGAATGATGCCTGTGTGGAGGAGGCTTTGCTGGCAGTGATAGCGGCAGATGATCAGTTTTTAGAAGCATACCAGATGCTTGCGCAGGTTTACTATGACCAGGGCAGGCTGGAAGATGCTATCGACTATTATGCTGCCACGCTGGACATCGATCCTGATGGGAATTTGGAAGGATACAGGCTACTGGCGGGAATGAAACTGAAAACAGGCGACTATGAGGGAGCGCTGCAGGTGGTGGAGACCTATCTAAGCTTTCCACGCCATAAGGTAAAGAACTACAAAGCGGGGGAATCCATCAGGGAGAAGTGCTTTTTTGCCATGGAGGCGATCAATCATCCGGTTCCTTTTCAGCCTGAGAATCTTGGCGATGCAGTTAACTCGGAGTTCAGTGAATACTGGCCCGCCCTTTCGGTGGATGAACAGATGCTGATGTTTACGGTTATGCTTCCTGAAAAGTCACCCGGAGAGGATCAAAGCTATTTACATGAGGACTTTTTCTACTCCACACAGTCAGATGGAAAGTGGGATGTCCGAAAAAATGCAGGAGCACCCCTGAACACACCCGATAATGAGGGGGCCCAGTCCATGACTGCAGACGGGAAGATCCTCTGGTTCACCGCCTGCAACAGGCGAAGCGGACAGGGACAGTGCGACCTGTATTATTCCTGGAGGGAGGATGGAAAGTGGAGCCGCCCCGTAAATGCAGGTACTCCCGTGAACAGCCGCTATAGTGAAAAGCATCCTTCCATATCGGCCGATGGCCGCACCCTGTATTTTTCTTCCAACCGTCCGGGTGGTTCGGGCTCTTACGATATCTGGATGTCTGATTGGAACGGTGAGCGCTGGAGCGATCCGGTGAACCTGGGCGATTCGGTGAATACCACGGGAGTGGAACAGTCCCCTTTTATCCATCCCGATCAGCAGAGCCTCTATTTTTCATCCACAGGCTGGCCCGGCATGGGGCAGGGGGACCTTTTTCTTAGCAGGTTTAATCGCATAACAGGCTGGTCAAAACCTGAAAACCTGGGGTATCCCATCAATACCTATGACGACGAAATCGGACTTACCCTGAATGCCAGCGGCAACCGTGCCTATTTTGCATCCAACAGGGGAGAAGGAATGGATACGGATATTTATTCCTTCGAGATGCCCCAAGAGCTAAGACCGGTGCCTGTCTCTTATATGAAAGGAAGGATATTTGATTCGCGGACTATGAAAGGCATAAAAGCGGTGTTGCAATTGATTGACCTGGAGAGCGAAGAGGCGGTAATGGAACTGGAATCGCATGCCGGTGAAGGGGACTACCTGATCTCCCTTCCCACCGACCGGGATTATGCCCTGAATGTATCGGCAGATGGCTACCTCTTTTATTCGGACCATTTCAATTTCTCAGGAATGCATAGCCAGGCCAGGCCCCTGCGCAGGGATGTGCCACTGGATGCTCTAAGGGTGGGGAGTGTGGTGGTGCTGCACAATGTATTCTTTGCAAGGGATTCGTACACACTGGAGGCGGAATCCAGGGCAGAGTTGAACCGTGTTTACGATTTTTTAAAGCTTAATCCTGGTATCGGGGTGGAGATCAGCGGGTATACCGATAATACGGGATCCCCGGAGCATAACCAGGAGTTATCGGAGCATCGCGCCAGAAGCGTTGTGGAATACCTTGTGAACAAGGGGATTGCCAGAGAACGGCTGAAAGCAGCAGGTTACGGGGAACGGAACCCGGTAGCAGACAATGAGAATAAAACAGGCAGGGCACAGAACCGGCGAACCGAACTAAAAATTGCAGCTATTGATGAGTAGAATTAAGGTAATATTTGAAGAGATTCCCGATTATTTGAAGGACAAATCGACCATCATTACCCAGGTGATGTTCGTCTCCATTTTTGCTCTTATCTTTATCAATATCTATGCACCATTTAATGCATCTTCATGGACCGAGATGGGAAGGCTGGAGTTCTTCTTTAATTCCAGTGTCATGATCCTTATCGGCATGCTCGGAATCGTCCTCAGTAAAGGAATCTTCTTCCTGCTGGCTGTAAAATTCCGCATGAACTACCTTATATTCGGACTCTGGCACCTGGCAGAAATTGTGCTGCTGGCTGCCATTTATCTGGTGGTGGACCTGGTGCTGTTAAAATCAGGTATGGATCTGGTGGATCGCTTTATGAGTCTGCTCTTCATTACCCTGATGGTGCTGGCCATTCCTTATATCATCTCCTGGCTCTATCTTTCCATGAAAGATAAGCGCGACAAAATCGAGGACCTTATGGAGAATACCTCACTGGAATTCAAAGAGAAAAAGATGATCACTTTCCGGGACGAGACTGAGAAACTTCGCTTCTCCATTAAGTCGGCCGATATATTATATGTGGAATCCACCGATAACTATGTAACGGTACATACCCTGGAGAAGGGAAAGGTCAAGAAGATTATGCTTCGTAATACTATGAAGCGGCTGGAAAAGGAGCTGGAGGGTACCCTCATTCACCGTTGCCACCGCTCCTACATGGTCAATTTTGAGAACATCAAGCTGGTGAAGCTGATCAGCACCAACCTCTATATCTACCTGGATTCACCCGACGAGATTCGCCTCCCCGTTTCCCGGACCTATGCCGAGCATGTGCATGAGTTCCTGAACCGGGTCTCTCTCTGAAACAAGTAAATAAGAAACCCTTCCCTGTTTCTTCGTGAATAAGTACTAATTTAATACCCTTAAATCCCATACCTGAGAACATGAAAAAAGTTATGCATTACATCACGCTGATTTTGATCGGTGTGGCCGTTTCAGTCAGCAGTCTGAATGCACAGAAAAAGAAAAAGGCCAAAGAGCCTAAAGCTTATGAATTTACCATGGTGACCAGCATTCCCTCCACCTCTGTAAAGGACCAGCACCGTTCGGGTACCTGCTGGAGTTTTGCAGCCACCGCTTTTATTGAGGCGGAACTAATGCGGGTCGGTCAGGGCGAACACGATCTGTCCGAGATGTATTTTGTAAGGAAAGCCTACGAGATGAAGGCTGATAAGTATGTGCGGATGCATGGGAAAACCAATTTTGGGAACGGGGGACTGGCCATGGATGTGATGCAAGTGTGGAAGGAGTATGGAATGGTGCCCAATGAAATCTATGACGGAGTCACCACCAATGATTCACTTCCTGTTCATGGTGAAATGGATGGAGTACTAAAGGCTTATGTAGATGCTGTTATCAAGAATCCCAACCGGACTCTTTCTCCCGTTTGGAAGGCAGGTTTTAACGGCATCCTGGATGCCTATCTGGGAGTTGAGCCCACAGGGTTTACCTACGAAGGCGAATCCTTTACTCCCGCCTCCTTTGGCAGCACAACAGAACTGAGCTCCGACGATTATGTGGCCATTGGTTCCTATACCCACCATCCTTTCTACGAGGATTTTGTACTTGAGATCCCCGATAATTGGATATGGGGAAGCATTGGGAATGTACCCATTGATGAGATGATGGAGCTGCTCGACAATGCCCTGAAAACCGGATATTCTGTTTGCTGGGATGCCGATGTGGGGGAGCGAAGCTACAATTGGACCAAGGGTGTGGCCCTGATGCCATCCACCGAGGTGGAGGACCTGGACGGACTGGAGCGTGCCAAGTGGGACAATATGTCGGAACGTGAGCAACAGGCCCTGTTTTATGATTTCTCCACCCCCAAGAAGGAGCGAAGTATTACCCAGGAGATACGCCAGGAGATGTTTGATAACTACCAGACCACCGATGACCACCTGATGCTGATTACAGGGATCGCCAGGGACCAGGCCGGGAATAAGTTCTACCTGGTGAAGAATTCATGGGGAACCGGGAATCACATTTACAAGGGATTCCATTATGTTTCTGAGGCTTATATGCGTGCCAAGACCATCTTTTTTATGGTCCACAAGGATGCAGTTCCTGCCAGCACAGCGCAAAAGCTGAGATTGTAGGCGGCTAGTTCCAGCTGATGCCCCGTTCCTTGTATATGCGTATAAAATTGTCCACCGAACGGTCATAGCCCTTTTCCATATCATCGGGAAAATAGCAGGCAGGCAACTCACCGACCCTTCTGTGTGATGCAATGCAGTCGCAGCATATTCCTTTTTTGCTGCAGGGATAGCTGCAGTTGCAGTTGATCAGATTTTGTTCTCGTTTACACTCCATTGCTCGTCTCTTGTTGTATGTTCGTAAAATTTCAGAATGAAAATAGGCTTTTTTTCTTACTTTGTTAAGGATGAAAAACAAGCTTTTGCGAACAACGATAATGATGTTCCTGATCCTGGCATACAATATTGTGAATCCGGAAGCTCAGGAGAGCCAGTTGGTTCTGGAACCGGCTGTTCGCTGCGATCCCCCTTTTCTGGAGCATGGTCAGGCCTGGGCCGATTCAATAATGGAGACTCTGTCATTGGAGGATCGGATTGCCCAGATGATCATGGTTTACGGCTACTCCAACATGGGCTCAGCCCATGAGAAAGCGGTGCTGAAGCAGGTGAAGAAGCAAAGGGTGGGAGGAATTCTCTTTTTTCAGGGTGAGCCCCTGGAGCAGGCCAGACTTACCAATATCTATCAGGAAGCAGCTGCAATCCCTCTATTGGTGGCTATTGATGGAGAGAACGGACTGGGCATGAGGCTTAAAGAGACCATGACTTACCCGGCCACCATGATATTGGGAGGTATCACCGATAACAGTCTCATTTACAAACTGGCTGCAGATATGGCTGCCCAGTTCAAACGTCTGGGCGTACATATGAACCTTGCACCTGTGGCCGATATCAATAACAATCCTTCCAACCCGGTAATCGGGACCCGCTCCTTCGGGGAGCAAAGAGGGAATGTGACTGCCAAGGTGGTGGCCATGATGGAGGGAATGCAGGACAATGGTGTGCTGGTGGCAGCCAAACATTTTCCGGGTCATGGCGATACAGATATGGATTCGCACAGAGCTTTACCAGTAATTCCACACGACAGAAGAAGACTCGATTCGCTGGAACTTTTTCCTTTCCGTGAAGCTGTATACCGCGGACTCACAGGGGTGATGGTGGCCCACCTTCGTGTTCCTGTGCTGGATGCCAGAAAGAACCGTGCTACCACACTGTCCCGTCCAACCATTACCGGATTGCTGAAGGAGGAGATGGGATTTAAAGGATTGATTATTACCGATGCACTGAATATGAAAGGCCTGAGTAGCTATTTCGAGCCTGGTGTAATAGAGGTGGAGGCAGTTCGTGCCGGGAACGATGTCCTGCTCATGCCGGCCAATGTGGAGAAAGCAATTTCAGCCATTAAGAAGGCGGTCAGGCAGGGTGATATTTCCGAAGAGGAGGTCAACTCGAGCTGTCGGAAGATCCTGCAGGCCAAGTATTGGACCGGAGCATATCTCAGGGAAGCCATCCGGACCGATTCGCTTCTGGACGATCTGAATCAGCCCGCTTACCATGCCCGCTACAGGGAGCTGGTGGAACACTCGCTGATCCTGGCTAAGAACAGGGAAGGGATTGTTCCCATTAAAGATCTTGAAAAGACCAGGCTGGCCACGGTGACTATCAGTAAGGATGGGAACTATAATCCCATACATACCAGCGACCTTTACATAGAAGGCGATCACTTTACCCTGGCTTCGGATGCGGATCAAATGACACAGTCGGCACTACTCCAAAAACTGACCACTTACAACACCTTGATTGTTAGCATACTGAACACCAGCAGCAGGGCCTCAAGAAGATATGGAATCAGCGATGAAACACTTCGTTTCCTTGCACAGCTTGATCCTTCGGTCCGACTGATAGTGAATGTGGCAGGAGTACCTTATGCACTGGGGCGCCTGAGCGAACTCGATCATCTTGATGCTGTGATTCTTTCGCACCGGGACGAAGTTCTTTACCAGGAACTGGCCCTTCAGGCCATTTTTGGAGGAGGATCTTTCTCTGGCAGAATGCCGGTCACAGCAGGTGCTTTTGTGGCAGCCGGGGAGGGTGTGGCCACGGGCCCTGCTATCAGGCTTGGATATGCTTCCCCCCTGGATGTGGGGCTTCACCCCGATACCCTTCAGCTTATGGATGAGATCATCAGCCATGCCCTGAAGGAAAAAGCCATGCCGGGATGCCAGGTACTGGTGGCCCGGAAAGGGAAAGTGGTCTGGCACAAGGCCTACGGCTACCATAGCTACCAGAAGAAACGAGCTACTGAAAAGGGGGATATTTACGACCTGGCTTCTATTACCAAGATGGCTTCCATCACCACAGCTCTGATGCGACTGCGCGATCTTGGTTTTTTTCATGAAGATTCCCTCATGGGCGCCTTTGAGCCCATTCCGCCGGAGAGTAATAAGGCCGACCTGCTGGTGGCCGATGTGCTGGCCCACCAATCGGGTCTGATCCCCTGGATCCCCTTTTACTATGAGACTCTGGAGCCCCTGGATAGCTCACAGGTCCTGGTTAGCTCAAGTTTTAGCCGTAGCAATCCTTTGAAGATAGGGGAAGGGGCTTATTTTAACCGGCATGTGAAGTATGTGGACTCTGTCTACCAAAAGTTCTATTCTCCCGAATATCCCCTGGAGGTGGCCGATGATCTTTACATGAGGGCGGACCTGAAAGATACGCTGTATAAGCGCATTTACGATTCGGAGCTTCTCTCCCGGGAATATCGCTACAGCGGACTGGGATTCTTTATGTTCCAGCAGATTATTGAAAATATCACCGATACCCTGCTCTATCCCTATGTATGGCACAATTTCTACAATCCCCTGGGAGCCCAAACCCTGGGTTATAAACCACTGAGCCGTTTTCCCAGGGAGCGTATAGTCCCCACTGAAAACGACATGTTCTTCAGACGCCAGCTTTTGCAGGGACATGTGCATGATATGTCTGCGGCCCAACTGGGTGGTGTGTCGGGTAACGCCGGATTGTTCGGAAATGCCAACGACCTGGCCAAGTTGATGCAGATGTTTTTAAACGGTGGATCCTACGGAGATCGCAGATATATAAACGCGTCCACCCTGAAGCTTTACACCTCCTGTTACAATTGTGAGGAGAAGAACCACAGGGGACTCGGATTTAATAAGCCGGTATTCTGGGAAGAGGATGCAGGTCCGGCCTGTAACTCTGCCTCACCACTTAGTTTCGGACATTCCGGATTTACGGGAACCCTGGCCTGGGCCGACCCGGAATACGATTTACTATTTATCTTCCTTTCCAACCGGGTTCATCCGGATATGGGAAATAGCCTGCAGATTGATATGAATGTTCGCACCGACGTGCAGCAGGTGGTCTACAATGCCCTTATGGAATAGATGCTCCATAACAGTTGTCAATTGTTTCCATGTTTGATAATTATCATGATTTCAACAATCGGGATCACCTACTTTTGAGTAATTTCAACAGATACTTCAAATATATTATGAAACCAACACATATTGAACACATCGGCATTGCTGTATCCAGCCTGGAAGAAGCGATTCCATATTATGAGAAAGTGCTTGGACTCGAGTGCTATGCCATCGAAGAGGTGGCCGACCAGAAGGTAAAAACTGCCTTCTTTCGCGTGGGTGATACCAAGATTGAGCTGCTGGAGAGCACCGATCCGGAGGGTCCCATTGGAAAATTCATCGAAAAGAAGGGGCCGGGGGTCCATCACCTTGCATTTGCCATGGAGAATGTGGGCGAATCTTTGAATCATGCAGCCAGGCAGGGAGTCAGGCTGATCGATGAGCAGCCCCGAAAGGGTGCCGAAGGCCTGAAGATCGGTTTCCTGCATCCCAAATCCACCCAGGGTGTGTTAACTGAATTCTGTGGTCATGAGTAGCAGGGACAAGATTAAGAAGCTGATTGAGCTGCGTGAAGCCGCCCGGAAGGGTGGTGGTGAAAAGCGGATCGGGGTACAGCACGACAAAGGGAAACATACGGCCCGCGAGCGGATCAGGATCCTGCTTGATGAGGGCAGTTTCGAGGAGTATGATATGTTTGTGACCCACCGCAGTCATGACTTTGGACTGGAGTCTCAGCAGTATCTGGGTGACGGAGTTGTTACCGGGCATGGGACCATCGACGGACGTGTGGTCTATGTTTATGCCCAGGATTTTACGGTATTTGGCGGATCTCTTTCGGAAACTCATGCGGCCAAGATTTGTAAGATAATGGACCAGGCCATGAAGGTGGGGGCCCCGGTGATCGGGATCAACGACAGTGGCGGTGCCAGGATCCAGGAGGGGGTCAGGAGCCTGGCTGGATATGCAGAGATCTTTGAACGCAACATCCTTGCATCGGGTGTGATTCCCCAGATTTCGGCCATTTTTGGTCCGTGTGCAGGCGGAGCCGTTTACTCCCCGGCACTGACCGATTTTATTTTAATGAGCGACCAGACCTCCTATATGTTTGTGACTGGTCCACGTGTGACCAAAACAGTGACGGGCGAGACCATCTCCACCGAAGCACTGGGCGGGGCACAGATGCATGCCAGCCGTTCCGGGGTTGCCCATATGGTGGCTGAAGATGAGGAAGAGGGCCTGCTGATGATTCGGAAATTGCTTTGTTACATGCCCCAGAACAACCTGGAGGATCCTCATGTTACCGAGTGTAACGATCCCATCGACCGTCTGGATGATGCCCTGAATGAGATTATTCCGGATAAGGCCAATGAAGCCTACGATATTAAGGATGTGATCTTTACCCTGGTAGACAGGCAGGAGTTTTTTGAAATCCACAGGCAGTATGCCATGAATATTGTGGTGGGCTTTGCCAAATTCAATGGCATGCCGGTGGGTATTGTGGCCAATCAACCCAAGCATATGGCCGGGGTTCTTGATATCAACGCTTCCCGAAAAGCGGCAAGGTTTGTCCGTTTTTGCGATTGCTTTAATATTCCCATTGTGACCCTGGTGGATGTGCCCGGATTTCTGCCGGGTAGTGCCCAGGAACACGGGGCAATCATTCTCCACGGAGCCAAGCTAATGTTTGCCTATGGTGAGGCTACCGTTCCTAAAGTCACCATTACCCTTCGTAAATCATACGGTGGGGCACACGATGTGATGAGTTCCAAGCAGCTACGAGGTGATATCAACTATGCATGGCCCACCGCCGAGATTGCGGTTATGGGTCCCAAGGGAGCCATTGAGATCCTGGAGGGAAAGACCCTGAAGAGTATTGAGGAGCGGGAAGAGGCACAGCGCTTCATCCAGGAGAAGGAGCAGGAGTACAGGGATATGTTTGCCAATCCCTATGAGGCAGCCAGGTACGGTTATATTGATGATGTAATCGAACCGCGAAATACACGCTTCCGCATTATCAGGGGACTTCAGACACTGGCGTCCAAGAAGGAGGTGAATCCACCCAGGAAACACACAAACATACCGCTCTGATGGCATCCCTGATTATTTTTTTAAAAAGCAATGTCACCCTGGAATCACTGGTGATTGCTGCAGCCGGATACCTGATTGTATTTACTGCACTGGTACTCTTATTCTGGTTCTTCAGCATGGTTCCGAAGCTGATTGCCTTGGGAAAGGTGAAGAAGCGAGTCCGGGAGGGAAAACCACCTGTGCTTGTGGAAAGAGAAGCTATTTCGGGCGAGGCTACAGCAGCTATTGCCTTGGCACTGCATCTCTACCTGGATGAGATCCATGATAAAGAGAGCGGGGTGCTGACCATCAAGCGGATATCCAAGACCTATTCACCCTGGAGTTCCAAAATATATGCCGTCAGAAATCAATTTAACCGCTTGTAAATGAAGCAACAATGAAGAAGTTTAAATTTACCATAAACGGAAACGACTATGCAGTGGATGTGCACGGGATCGAGGAGAATCTGGCGCACCTGGAGGTGAACGGAACTCCGTATAATGTGGAGTTGCACCGGCAGATAAAGATCTCCAAAACTCCCACCATTGTTCGCCCGGCCATTAAAGAACAGGTCAAGCCGGACATTCAGAAGCGGGAGGGAGGATCGTCTCATCCAGTCCTGGCTCCACTCCCGGGTTCCATAACAAAACTGGAAGTTGGAAAGGGAGACATTGTAGTGAAGGGTCAAGTGCTTCTGGTTATGGAGGCCATGAAGATGGAGAACCAGGTACTGGCTGACCGGGCAGGTGTGGTGGAGAACATCAGGGTGCAGCAGGGCGATGCGGTGCTACAGGGAGATATAATTCTGGAAATTGTCTGATTTGAAAGGTCTGAAATAAAATGAAAAGAGCGTTAACCCTTACAGGTGTTTTCCTGATAATTGTACTGGCCAGGTGGGTGGCATTCCCCGAAAGGGCTACAGGTTCATCCATGGAGCTGTATACCACTACCGAACAGCTAATGTCCGACCAGGGTGATGTGCAGAATGATATGGAACAGGATAGTTCCAAAGAGAGTGTGCTGGAGCTGGCGGAGAAGGGGATTCGTAAATTTATCAAGTTTTCTGGTTTCAGAAATGCCACTCCGGGTCACCTGATCATGATCGCCGTTGGACTCTTCTTCATCTTCCTTGCGATCAAATACGACTATGAACCCCTGCTGCTGATCCCAATAGGCATTGGTATCATGTTTGGGAACATCCCCTTCTTTCAGGAAGAGGGATTTAATATGCAGGTAGGCATCTACCAAGAGGGAAGTGTATTGAACTACCTCTATTTTGGTGTATTAAAGGGGATATACCCACCGCTTATCTTCCTTGGTATCGGGGCCATGACCGATTTTTCATCCCTGATAAGCAAACCAAAACTTATGCTACTTGGAGCAGCGGCACAGGTTGGAATTTTTCTTACCTTCCTGGGAGCACTTGCTCTTGGCTTCCAGCCCCAGGAGGCTGGAGCCATCGGCATCATAGGCGGAGCTGACGGGCCAACGGCCATCTTTCTCTCATCCAGGCTGGCCAACGGGGTGAACATCATCGGCCATGCGGCCGACGGAGCTCCCATCGTTGCAAAAAACCTGATCGGTCCCATTGCTATTGCGGCCTACTCATACATGGCCCTGGTTCCGGTGATTCAGCCACCCATTATGCGCCTACTGACCACCCGTGAGGAGAGACTGATACGCATGAAGCCTCCAAGGGCCGTTTCCAAACTGGAGAAGATTCTATTCCCGCTCATTGGCTTGCTGGTGACCGCCTTTATTTCGCCCAACTCACTGCCCCTGCTGGGGATGCTTTTCTTTGGCAACCTGCTGAAGGAATCGGGGGTAACCAAGCGATTGGCCGACACGGCACGAAACAGTCTGATCGATATCGTAACCATTATGCTTGGCCTTACCGTGGGTGCTTCTACACAGGCGGATCGCTTCCTGACCACCGATTCGCTGGTGATTTTTGGACTGGGTGCCGTTTCCTTTATGGTGGCCACCGCAGGGGGAATCATTTTTGCCAAGGTCATGAACCTATTCACCAAAGAGGAGAACAAACTAAACCCATTGATTGGCGCCGCAGGTGTTTCAGCTGTACCTGATAGTGCAAGGGTGGTACAAAATGTGGGCCTGAAGGAGGATCCCACCAATCACCTGCTTATGCATGCCATGGCCCCAAACGTGGCCGGTGTGATCGGTTCGGCTGTGGCAGCCGGAATTTTGCTGAGTTTTTTATTGTAGATTGTATTTATAAATAGTAGAATATGAAAGAGACAGCAATCACAGGTAACCTGGGCGACCGGATCCGGTCCGATTGCCAGGTGAAGCTACATATCACGGATAAGGGAGGTATCACCATTACCCTGAAAAGCAAGGTGGATCGCATGTTTGGAGCTCAGATCAGGCAACAGGCACAGGAAGTGCTTGAAGCGCTGGGGGTCTCGCATGCCCAACTGGAGATTGATGATGCCGGGGCATTGCCCTTTGTGATCGGTGCCAGGATCGAAGCTGCAGTGAAGCAACTTGGGGCAAGCGACAAGAGTTGGATACCCCCGGTGATTGAGCAGAACCGCTATGAGACAACCAGGGATCGATTCCGCTTCTCCAGGTTGTATCTTCCCGGAAATTCTCCAAGCATGATGCTTAATGCGGGGATACATCAACCCGATGGAATCATCCTGGATCTGGAAGATTCGGTGGCACCCCCTAAGAAAGCCGAGGCCCGGCTCCTGGTCCGCAATGCCCTCTGCCAGGTCGATTTTTATGGTGCCGAGCACATGGTTCGTATCAACCAGCTTCCGGCTGGACTGGAGGATCTGGATGAGGTGGTTCCTCACCATGTGCATCTGGTTCTGCTTCCCAAATGTGAACACGGATCTCAGGTGAAAGAGGTGGCAGAGCGCATCCGGACCATTCTGAAGGCGCATAAACAGCTACGGCGGGTCTACCTTATGCCCATTATTGAGAGCTGCCTGGGTGTGGAAAACGCTTTTGAGATTGCCGCAGCTGACCCCTCTGTGGTTGCTATGGCCATTGGTCTGGAGGACTATACGGCCGACCTGGGTGTGAGGCGAACAGAGCGTGGAGAAGAGTCGCTCTATGCACGAACCCGACTTGTTAATGCCTGCAAGGCAGCTGGTATACAACCCATCGATTCGGTCTACTCGGATGTGGCCAATATGGATGGACTGAGAAAGAATGTGGAGACCTCACGTGCCCTGGGATTTGAAGGGATGGGGTGCATCCATCCCCGGCAGGTAGCTGTGATCCAGGAGGCCTTTACTCCCACAAGGGAGGAGATAGAGAAAGCCACCAGGATCGTGGAGGCCTTTGAAGAGGCCGAGGCCCGTGGGTCGGGGGTAGTGGCCCTGGGAAGTAAAATGATTGATCCTCCTGTGGTTAAGCGCGCTCAGAAGACCCTGGATCTGGCCTTAAAATTAAAATCCTAAGGACTATTACCATGAAAACCATAAGCAATGCCGCCGGACGAGAAGTGGTAAATGAGATAAACGGAGAAAAAGTCATCCCTTACAAGGGAGTTGGAAAGTATAGCCCTGAAGGAAAGAAACACGCCCCCTCCATTCCCTCTTGCGTGGATTACCCTTCAGATGGTAACAAGGTAGTTAAGGATTTGCGTAGCGCCCTCGAAAAGGCCGGATTGCGGGATGGGATGACCATCTCCACCCATCACCACTTCCGCAATGGCGATTTTCTGGCCAACCAGGTCTTTGATATTGCCAAAGAGATGGGGGTGAAAGGCCTGCGCTGGTTTCCCTCAGCATCTTTTCCCTGTCATGAACACCTGATTCAGTATCTGCAGGATGGGACCATCCAGCGCATTGAAGGGAGCATGAACGGACCCCTGGGCCGTTTTGCCTCTGAAGGGAATATGGAAGGCACGGGAGTCCTTCGTTCCCATGGCGGGAGGTACCAGGCCATCCAGGATGGTGAGGTAAAAGTGGATATTGCAGTGATCGGAGCACCTGCTGCCGATCAATTTGGGAATGCCAATGGCCTGGCGGGCGATTCGGCCTGCGGTTTGTTGGGCTTTGCCCTGGCCGATTCGGAATATGCCGACCGGGTCATCGTGGTTACCGACAACCCGGTGGACTTCCCATGCATTCCCTGGCAGATCCAGGGCAATCATGTGGACTTTGTGGTCCACCTGGAGAAACTGGGTGATCCCTCGCAAATTATCTCCGGAACCACCCAGATTACCAAATCGCCCGACCGCCTGTTGCTGGCTGAGCTTACCGCCAAATTTTGCCAGGCTGCCGGGATCATCCGCGATGGTTTCAGTTTTCAGTCAGGCGCAGGCGGAACCTCTCTGGCCGTAGGCGAGTATTTCCGTAAGATCATGAAAGAGGAGGGGATACGGGCCCGTTTTGCCCGTGGTGGCAGCAATAAATACCTGGTTTCCATGCTTGAGGAGGGTCTGGTGGACTATATTCTCGACGGACAAACCTTCGATCTGGAGGGAGTGCGTTCCATGGCTGAAAACCCGAGTCACGTGTGGACCAGTCCCTTTACCAGCTATAACTACCATGGAAAGGGAAATTTCGCCCAGTTCATTGATGTGGTGATCCTGGGGGCCACCGAAGTGGACCTGGAGTTCAATGCCAATGTGGTAACCCACTCCGACGGCTACCTCTTACACGGCATTGGAGGCTGGCAGAACTGTCTCTTTTCGAAAACAGTAATCCTGCCCATCCCGCTTTTCAGGGACCGGGTACCTGTTGTCAGGGACCGGGTGACTACCCTTTGCGGACCAGGTGAACTGATTGATGTGGTGGTGACCGAACGGGGCATTGCCATCAACCCAAAGCGCAGCGATCTGATCGAGCTCACCAAAAACAGCGGACTTCCTATTAAGACCATGGAGGAGTTAAAGGCCGAGGCAGACAGGATCTGTGGAACCCCTGAACCCGCAAGGGTTTCGGACAAAGTAGTGGCCGCCATCAAGTGGGTGGATGGTACGGTAATCGATGTGGTTCGGCAAGTTACTCCATTCTCCTGATCAGCTTCACGGGATCGGGGTAGAGAGGACTGGCTTTTGTCGCATCATCCGCCAGCCATTCGCAGGGAACAGTGAACCAGTTGGCTTCATTTTGTGCAATGGCTGGAGTATAGCCTCCGCTTACCCATAAGCCGCCTTCCACCTCCTGTAAGGCCCAGATATAATAAACCATGGGTTCCATGTTCGAAAAGGATGCTTCACCGTTGGCATTTGTCAGGGCTGTTAACATCGGTTCTGCAATGTTATCCCAGTCGGTCTGGTTGTCATAGACCCATACATCGGCACCCTCCAGGATATTCTCTGAGCTGTCAAGAATGAAGAAGGCCAAAACGGTGGGCTCATTGATGGTGATGGTCTGACTTTTGGGCTGGTTTCCCGCATCATTGGTCGCTGTGAGTTTCACATCATAGTTTCCCGGATCATCAAACTTATGGGTCGGATTCTCCTGGGTGGAGGTAGCCCCATCGCCGAAATCCCATTCGAAGGATGTTGCTTCGGGCGTGGTGTTATCAAACTGAATAAACTCTCCTGCTTCCGGATTATCTAAAGGAGCATACGAGAAATCGGTTTCAGGCAGTTTCTTACATGAAAATAGTGCCAGTAGTGGAACTGAAAGTAAAATATAAATGGGATTTAGTCGAAATAATCTCATGATATTCATCTGTTTATATCTTGGGCTTGTAAAATTGAAGACTTGAATATAACGGAAAGCTGAACAACACACAAACATAAGGGATGCAGGCAGGAGGCTTTTTTATATCTTAGGTGCAACATTTCAACTAATCCTTCGTCATTGTGGCAGAAAATGGGAAATCTGAAAACTTTACACCCAGACACCTGGATCTTGTAGAGGCCTGTAAAAAGGGGGATCGGAAAGCTCAGTTTGAACTGTACCGGCTCTATTATGCAGCCATGTACAACACTACCCTGCGAATTGTAGGGGATTCCGATGACGCAGAAGATGTCATGCAGGAAGCGTTCTTAAAGGCATTTGCAAAACTGAACACCTACAGGAAAGAGGTGAGTTTCGGGGCATGGTTGAAGCGGATTGTAATAAACAAGTCCCTCGATTTTCTTCGCTTAAAGCGAGAACAGCTATCCCTGGAAGAAGCCGGGGAAGTTGGGGAGATGGTGGAAGAACCATCCGGAGTCCCGGAGGTGGAATACAGGGTTGAAGAGATTAAAAAAGCGATCTACGACCTTCCGGAAGGCTACAGGATCGTCCTTTCCCTGATACTGTTGGAAGGATATGACCACGAGGAGGTATCCACGATTTTGAATATTTCGAATGCCACATCAAGGACACAGTATCACAGGGCGAAAAAGAGATTGATCGAACTGCTTAAAAGAAATTATGAGGACCATGGATAATATAGAAAAACAGATCAAAGAGCAAAGGCTGCTGCTTGATTCCGATGAGCCCGGGAAGGGGCATGAAGATCGGTTTTTGCAGAAGCTGGAGAGACTGCCCGAACGGAGTCCGGTTCGCAGGATCCGTTTCAGGCATGCCATTCAGGTGGCTGCTTCGGTGGCCATTATTCTCACCTCTGCCATTCTTCTTGTAAAAAAGGACAAGAGTGGAAGTAAGGTGGCGCAACAGGAGATCCCTGAAGCTGTTATGGAAGCTGATATCTATTATACTTCCCAGGTGGATGCCCGTTACAATGAAATCCAGAGTTTTGATTTTAGCGATGAAGAGGAAAAGGCGCTTCTGCTGGATGAAATGAAGGACCTGGAGAGCTACCATCAGCAGCTGATGAAGGACCTGGAGGCCAATCCGGATGACGACCGGGTGGTCAGTGCCCTTATCCGGCACTACCAGTTAAAACTGGAGGTGATGGACCAGATTATTACACAATTGAATCAAGTTAAATCAGAAATATCTGAAAATTATGAAAATGAGAGTATCTAAATCGAAAAGTTTGCTCCTGTCACTGCTCCTGATTGTTACAGTAAGCTTTTCTCTTTCTGCCCAGGATGCCAGGAAAGAGTATTCCGAAAACTATGATGTGAGTAAGGGGGTGACTCTGGTCACTGACACCAGGTATTCGGACGTGGAGTTGATTACCTGGGATAAGAGTGAGGTGGATGTCTTTGCAGTGGTGGAGGTGGATGCCTCTTCCCAGGGCAGGGCAGAAGAGGCCTTGAAGAAAGTGGATATACGTATCAGCAAATCGGGGAACAATGTCTCCGTGGTCACCGAGATGGAGAAGGGTTGGTCGAAGAATGTAAAAATCTCCATCAAAATCACCATTAAGGCTCCTGCATGGGTGAATCTGGAGATGGACAACTCTTATGGAAACCTGTTTATCCAGGAGGTGAGCGGGATGGTAAATGTGGATCTTAAATATGGAAACCTGAAGGTTGGAAGCCTTTTCAGGGGGAATGAAAAGCCATACAATATGATCGATATGGCCTATTCCAACGGGGTGATTGATGAAGCAGGATGGCTCGAGCTGGAGATCTCTTATAGCGATATGGAGGTGAATGTTTCGGATATGCTGTTTGTTGAAAGCCGGTACTCCAAGCTGCTGGGTGAGAAGGCTGGCGGAATTGTCACCGAGGGGATGTACGACAAATACTACTTCGATGAGATAGACAGTTTTGTGGCAGAACTGAAGTACTCGGGACTCAAGTTTGGCAGGCTGAACAAAACCCTGAACCTGCACTCCGCCTATACCGGAGCCAAGATTGATGTACTGAGCAATGGTTTTGATGAGATCGACGCTGCCCTGTCTTACGGCAATCTTAAAGTGGGACTGGAACAGGGGGCCTCCTTTAAGTTCGAAGGTGAAGCCAAGTACGGAAATGTCAACATTTCTACCGGCGACCGCCTGAGCAAGACCAAGGAGAACAACTATGTGAGGATATGGGGCAATGTGGGATCCAATCCCAAATCATCCATCCATGTGATCACCAAATACGGGAACTCCAGTTTCGAATAGCACTGTATAGAATACATATAAAAAGGCCCTGTAAGCAGCTGTTTACAGGGTTTTTATAATTGATATCCATAATTATTCAATTTATGGACATTAGCTTTGTTTCACATAAAAAACGGACATATATTTAGGCTATGTCCAATTATCAGTAAATATGAACATTATGGTTTTTGATAGAGATAAGCCTTATAATGATTTACCATTACTACCACCAGACAGAGAGTTGGAAAACGATTCTGAGATTCTAAAGAAACTTGTTTCGGCCTCCCGGACTCTAGCTTCAGTAAATATTGAGATAACAAGACTCCCAAATCCCCTGATGCTGATAAATACTATTGCTCTTCAGGAGGCAAGGACATCTACGGAGATAGAAAACATATTCACAACCGAAAATGAATTATTTAAAGCTATCTCAGATTCAACAAAGGAGGAGCTTGCCGATCCGTCAACAAGAGAGGTGTTAAGATACAGGGAGGCCTTATGGGAAGGCAATAACTCAATTTCAGATAAGGGCATAATTAATTTAGATACAATAATAAATATTGTCAACCAGATTAAAGGCTCCAGGCTTGGAATAAGACCACCACAGGCAAGAGTTATTATCAGGAGAGGTGATAGCGATCAGCGACCAGGAGGGGTAGTATATACACCACCAAGAGGAGAGGGGGTTCTTGAATCTTATATGGGGAACCTGATAGATTATTTGAGCAATACGGAGTTGTCTGACACAGATCCACTTCTAAAAATGTGTATTTCACATTATCAGTTTGAAGCTATTCATCCATTCCAGGACGGCAATGGGAGAACCGGAAGAATTATAAATCTGCTTTATCTGGTTCAGACAGGATTACTAACTCAACCAGTGTTATACTTATCAAAGTATATTATCGAAAATAAAGATTCTTACTATCATAATCTTGCTGGTGTTACTCAAAGACAAGTCTGGAAAAATTGGATACTCTTTATGCTTAATGCTATTGAGAAGACTTCAAGAACAACTTTGACCAAGTACATGGGTGAACTTGTGTTTGCCGGAATTTTTCACCTAAGAAAGCAGGATTGGAAGTGTACTACCTAAACAATGACCTGATTAGAATTTTAAGTGGTAATTAGGGTTTGCTGATAAAGTCAGTTTATCCATATTGTAATCTTCCCGATTCT
>JAOZQY010000181.1 GCA_029931975.1 Bacteroidales bacterium
TCTGTCACCTATTATGAAGAGGGGAACCGGATATTCGAGAAATATGGAATGGAAGCTATTGAAGCACAAACCAGTAATATTATGTGTACGCTGTTCCAGGATCTGCATCAATATGATTCTGCGGCTTATTACGGAGAGAAGGCGGTAGGCTTATTCGGAGAACTGCATAACGATTACATGAAGGCGGATGCACTTACCAATCTTGGAAATGTTTATCTGTATAAAAAAGAAAACATTCGAGCCCGGGAACTTTATGAGAAGGCCCTTTTTCTGGCAAATGAGATGAAATCTGACCTGCTCCGGGCTGTACTCTATCTCAACCTGGGGAATCTTCAGTGGCAGAAGCAAAACCTGGGAGCTTTCAAACGATATATGGAGCGTGCCCTCCTGGTTTCAGATAGCCTGGGCCTGTTGGAAAACCGGGTTGTAGCCTTAAAAGGACTGGGTATGTATTTCCTGGTTTCAAAAAATACCGATGAAGCCATGAGGTATTCTCTTGAAGCTCTGGCCCTTTCCGACAGTTTGAATTTTCTGCGGGAGAAAAGCGAGATTCTCGACCAACTGGCCGACATTTGCTATATGATTCCGGATGTGGAGCAAGCACTCTATTATGATGAATTAACACAAATAACTAGAGATAGCCTGCTCAATAAAGATATCCAGGAAAATATTCTGGATATAAAGGAGAAATATGCAGCCAGTGAGAGGGAGCATCGGATATCCATGCAAAATGCGCAGCTCCAGAAAAGAAAATTCCTGATTGTGGGATTGGCAACAATCGTTTTCCTTTTGCTGATCGCCGTGTTGTTCTATGTCCGCTTTCAGAAACAAAAACAGGTTCTCCAGCTCCAGAAGATCAGGCAACTGGAAACGGAAAAACAATTGACAGCTACCGAATCGGTCATGAGAGGCGAAGAGAAGGAGCGATCGCGCCTGGCAAGGGATCTCCATGACGGACTTGGCGGAATGTTGACGGGTATAAAATATTCATTGGGAACTATGAAAGGAAATCTGATTTTAAAAGCGGAAGATGCGATGGCATTTGAAAGAAGTATCGATATGCTGGACAGTTCTATCAAGGAGATGAGAAGAGTGGCCCACAGCCTGATGCCTGAAGCGCTTGTAAAATATGGGCTTGATATGGCCGTGAAGGATTTTTGCTCCGATATCAGTCAGAGCGGAAAAATGAAGATCATTTATCAATCCTTCGGGATGGAAAATCTGAGGATTGAAAATGACTACAGCAAAATTATTTACCGGATTGTTCAGGAACTTATCGGGAATGCACTGAAACATTCCGGGGCCAGAGAAGTCGTTCTGCAGCTGAGCTGCGATGATTCAACCCTTTCCATGACCGTTGAGGATAATGGTTCCGGGTTTGCGGTTGAGGATATAGAAAACACCGCGGGTATAGGATTGAAAAATATCCGCAGCAGGATTGATTATTTGAAAGGAAGCCTGGACATTGATTCATCGCCAGAAGGAGGCACTTCGGTATTTATTGAAATAAATCTGGATCAACTGCGATGACCAGGGTCTTTATAGTGGACGACCATTATATGGTTATCGAGGGTTTTCACTCCATGCTTAAATCAACGGGATCTGTGGAGTGGATGGGTCATGCCATGAATGCTGCTTCCTGTCTTGCCTTCCTGAAAAATCAGCAACCGGATATATTGTTTATGGATATCAATCTGCCTGATATCAGCGGGACCGAATTATGCGCTACAGTTCACAAAACCTACCCCGGAATCAGGATCATTGGACTGAGTACCTTCAATCAGCTAAGCTTTATCAGGGATATGATTGCCAATGGAGCTTCTGGCTATATTCTGAAAAATGCAATTAAGGAAGAGATTCTCGAAGCATTGGTAAAAGTGATGGCCGGGGAGAAGTATTTCAGTCTGGAGGTTAGTGACTTATTGGAAGATAATACCCATAAAAGCAATGCCATTACACGCCGGGAAAAAGAGGTGCTGGAACTGATTGCCCTGGGTCTCACCAACCCGGAAATAGCAGAAAAAATTTTCGTTAGTGTCAGCACGGTCGATACACACCGGAAAAATCTGATTCTGAAGCTGGAAGCAAAGAACACAGCGGATCTGGTCCGAATTGCCTATAAAAATGCTTTGATCGAGTAGATTCCTTATTTTATTGGTGTAGTCACCACACTACCCGATTGGTAGATGGAGATGCGATGGGTAGAAAGTACTTGATCTCCCAGCATCACCTTCAGTTCAGCCAGATCAGGAAGCCTGTATATCAAAGCATTTTCAGCAACGGGTCTTGCTGAAAAGTAAGCTCCGGCCCTGACGGTTTTCCCCATGGGTTGGATCACCACTTCAAGAGTTTCTCCCTCCATCAGCTCGGCAGGAACAAAACCCAGCTGATTAGAGAAAATATCCAGGGGATACTCAGATGGCCCGGCGCCCTCTTCTGGCACAATAAACCAGGTTCGTTTCATCACCCTGGTAATGGTCTTCCCAGTAAACAGAGAGAGATAGGCTGCCTCCATCTGGTCCAGCTTTTGAATAGAAGCCCCCATGGCCTCTCCATCGGGAAATACTTCGAACTCTCCCGTAAGCATCTCAAAACGCCTGGTCCGTAATTCAAGCAAAAAATTTGCGGCCTCCTTAGCTTTGGTGGAGGAGGATTTCTGCTCAACAACCGTACGCTGTACGGGAACCTCCACAAAGGCCGTATCGGTTACAATGGTCTTGTACATGGTTTCTGTTCGCTCCTCAAAGTTATTACTCACTCCCAGATCATCATAACGCACAAAATTATCCCTGATAGTAGATTGCAGTCCATTGCCTTTAAGCACTTCATTGATGGTTTCTGTTCCTTTCAGCACGATCCCCTGCTCCAGGAAGGGAAGCAATTCAGTCCCATCAAAATCTCCCTCCAGCACATTGAGGGAATAGTAGTGCCCAGGATCCAGCTCCAGATGTTGCGCAATATCCACATCCCAGATGTTCCAGTTACTTGATTTTTTCTTCACCACCTCTTTCAGCCCAAGGTACTTCTCGGCGTACTCCCAGTAGGGCCCCGGAACGCTTCGCACCTCTCTGAGTGTCACTTCTACCTTCAAGACAGTCTGAGGTAAAGCATAGAGATATTGATCCTGTACATCTTTGGGCTCCTGTCCGATTGGAGAAACCTGGATCTTCAATTCTTTGGTGCTGGCACATCCGACCATCAGGACCGAAACTGCTATATAAAATATTTTCTTTTTCATAGGATTGATCTTCTGATACTCGGCGAAATTAGCACATCAAAGCATTTGATACAAAAAAACATATAAAGAGTTTCCCAGGAAGATATCGCGAACCACAGATATCAGCGCTTTGTTTCAAGGATCCTGAACGAGGATCAATTGCAGGTTTTCTGGCGGGGAATATATATTGCCAGACCAGTTCATTCGCAGCATTTTGCCTTGTTTATCTGTATGTTTAATTGCGGCTAGGTACAACAGGTATTCGTTTACCAGGTTGAAGTTGCCATGATATTCAAGCTGACGCACAACTGCATCTTCTGTTAACAGATCTGCTTCATATGCCTCACGATCCTTACCTGAGATGTAGTCAATAATTCAGTTCATGCTATTGAGGATATCTCGAAACTTTACACCTGCCTTTCACTACAGAACACCCCTCCTACTGAGCATTACACCGAATAGTGCAGTAGAGTAATATGTTCCACAGGTTGTGGCAGCAAAGAAGAAACTTATACCCATACCTCAAGTTTCACATACCAATACGTATTACGTGACAGAATGTAAAATTCGCACGTGAAATATTGATATTTTCGTGGAGTTTCGTTAATTTTGTACATAAATAAAGGACATGGATACCAAATTAACTTTGAACGTAGACAAACATGTGATCGAAAAAGCTAAGGAGTATGCAAAGTCGCAGAAGATTAGTCTTTCTCGTTTGATAGAATCATACTTAGCCTCATTGATTTCACAAAAGAGTAAGGACATAGAAATTACTCCACTAGTTGAGAGTTTAAGTGGGGTAATTGAATTGGATAAGGGTTTCGATTTCAAGCAAGAGTATTCGGACTACCTAATTGAGAAGTACAAATGAGTAAATTGCTGATTGATACTAACATTGTCCTGGATTTACTTGCAAAAAGAGAACCCTTTTATAAGAGTGCTGCACAGGTTTTTTCACTGGCTGATAAGCATAAACTTAAGTTGACAGTCAGTTCATTAACTTTTGCAAATACTAATTATGTCTTAACTCGGCTAAAATCAGCTAAGGAAGCTCGCGAGATTCTACGGAAATTCAAAATTCTAGTAAAAATCCTGTCGCTAAATGAAAAAATTGTGGATCTAGCTTTGAGCGATGAGGATTTTAAGGACTTTGAAGATGGGCTCCAATACTATACAGCAGTTGAGAATAATCAAGATTTTATCATAACTCGTGATTTAAGGGACTTTAAGCAGGCAAAAATTCCGGTTATGACAGCAGAAGAGTATTTGA
>JAOZQY010000360.1 GCA_029931975.1 Bacteroidales bacterium
CACCTGGTGGAACCGGGTACAAACCCGGGCTTCCTTTATCAGCAGAACACCCTGCGGGATGCCATGGTAGCTGCTCTCTCTCTGAACTATTTCAATGAGCGCTGTGAGAGGATCAAAATGGCTAATATCGCTCAGACGGTAAATGTGCTGCAGGCCCTGATCCTGACAGATGAGGCAAAGATGCTGCTGACGCCCACCTATCATGTTTTTGAAATGTTCAAAGTTCACCACGATGCAACACTGCTTCCAGTGGCGCTGGTATCTCCAGATTATAAATATGAAGACCTTTGTCTTCCCATGTTGAGTGTTTCTGCCTCCAGGATGGAAAATGGAAATATCTCTGTCTCCATAGTAAACATTGATCCGGATCGTGCAAATGAGTTAAGCATTGACCTTCGTGGGACAGAACCCGGATCGGTCACCGGCAGGATTCTGACAGCAGAAAAGATTACCACCCACAACACTTTTGAAAATCCGGAAAAAATAAAACCAGAAGCATTTAAAGCCGGCTCATTCAGGAAAGGGATTCTTGAAACCAGCATTCCGGCCAAATCTATTGTAGTCCTTGAAATTGAAACAAAAAACTAATAAAAGAACAAATTTTAATAAACCCGTATTATGAAAATAGCATTAGCCGTATTGAAGAGAGTATTACTGGCAGCTATCCTGGTACTCATGTGTCTGCCGGGACAATCAGCCACCATAATTCTCACCAGTGATCAGCAGCTGAACGATTTGCTGGATCCGGACAAGAAGATTGATTTGTCGACCGGGTTTAACAAGCGCTATGCAAGTCTCAGGGAGATCTGTGAGGCTGCGCAGAAGCGGGGCGATCATACCCTGACCATTGCCTTTGATGAGTTTTTCAGGCAGTACAGAGAACAGTCCGGGACAGACCGCCTGCTCACTCCCGATAGCGACGAATATGTAGAGAAAATCAAGGTAATTGCCGATTTTGCAGCCAAATACGGCATGGGGATGGGCCTCAGCCTTTTAAGTCCGCTCGAACTGGGACCTGCCTTTAAGAAGCAGACCGGTGAGTCGGGTCAGTGGATGCATTACAAGGTGGGGAACAGGGATCCCCAATCGGGCAAATTCAATGTGCAGCTCTGGCAGCAGCTCTACTGGACCAATAACAAGGGAAGGTTCAATATTAAGCTGAAAGGGGTGAAGGCCTACGCCTTCAAGGAGAACCACCTGCCCAATACCATGTTTAAAGCAGTGGACCGGGATGATATGATAGAACTTAAAAACGTGGAAT
>JAOZQY010000182.1 GCA_029931975.1 Bacteroidales bacterium
CAAACCCACAGGTCTCAATACAGGTATGCAATCCGGCTTTTTTGGATTCTTTCAGGATCTCCATCGTAAATTCTGCTTGCATCAATGGCTCACCACCGGACAGGGTGATACCACCTCCCGAATTATCAAAATAGGCTTTGTCTTTGAGAACCTCATTCACAATGTTCCTGGCACTCTCCCGGTATCCATAAAGTTTCAAAGCATCTTCCGGGCACTCATCAATACATTTTCCGCAGGCATTGCACAGGTCATGCTGCACCTCCAATACACCTGAAAGGTTGGAGAGCGCACCGGTTTCACAGACCTTCACACAGGAAAAACATGCAATACATTTTTCCCTGTTGTAAGAAAGGTTGCTCCTTTTCAGGAATGACTCAGGATTGCTGCACCACTGGCAACGTAAGGGACAACCCTTTAGAAATATGGTTGTACGGATTCCCGGACCATCATGTAATGCAAAAGCTTGTATGTCAAACAAGATTCCTTCCATTGAGGGTACTAAGAAATAAATCTGTCTTGGATTAAGCTACAATTATTTTGATATTTTATGTTGTATATTGATTATATTTGATATTTTTCACGAATAAAATGGTGATAAATTGTCTATAATTGATATATCAGTTCATTTAAAACACAGAGAGATCTTTCGTAAAGGGAGACCCTGTTTTATGGCTGACACCATATTTTCCGATGAAAAACCATCCAGGCCACATACCCATGATTTCTATGAGTTCTTCATGATCCGGGAGGGAAGCATCCTCCATCTCCTCAATGATGTACCGCAGACCGTTTCGGCGAATATGCTATGTTTTATCAAACCCGGGGACCATCATGGTTTTAAAAAGGTGGGTAGTCAAGCTGCACGAATGACCAATATGGCATTCACTCCGGAACTATATGAGGAGGTGATGCAGTTCCTATATGGTCCCACATGGCATACAGAGATGCAGGTAGAACCTGAACCCATGGACGTTAGCGAAAGGATCAGATCACTTCTGGATGAGATTTTTGAGGTAATGTCAACGAACCCTGACCAGTCCTCATACTATAAACAACGTGCACGGATAAAGACTCTGTTGGCTTCCCTCTTCATATATTTCTTTTCACCTGCAAAAGAGAACAGACCAGATATTCCCGTCTGGCTGGAAACAACAAGAAGAACCATGGAGAGAACCGGGAACTTCGAGCAGGGTATTGAACGCTTTGTTCAGATTTCCGGCAAGTCCCAGGAACATCTGACCCGCAGCATGAGAAAACATTACGGATTGAGCCCTACACAATTTATTAATCAACTGAGGCTGCAGAAAACAGCACACCTGTTGCGCTCCACCGACAGGGAGATCACGGGGATCATATTCGACTCCGGCTTCAACAATATATCCTATTTCAACCGGATATTTAAAGACCGGTACTCCTGTTCTCCAAGGGAGTACCGCAAGCAAAGTCAGCAGATCATTAAGCCTGAAAAGGCTCCTTTGATTTGGTAATCAGTGCTATCTAGCCGAGAAAGGTCATTGGTTTAAATTCCTTTCCAGTCATCCAGATACTCAAGAGGTGTTTTCTTAAGTATACTCTTAAATTGCCTGTGAAAATTTGACAGGTTATTAAATCCACTTTCATAACAAATCTGTAAAACATTGAATTTTTCATCAATTAGCAGCTTGCAGGCATAGCTAATTCTTATTTCATTTACATATTTTGTGAAGCTCTTTCCTGTCTTTTCCTTAAAATACCGACAGAAGGCAGTCTTATTCATAGATGCAATGTTTGCCGCATCCAAAAGGCGTATTTTTTCTTTGTAATTCGCATTTACAAAACTAATCACTTTGTTAAGCCTCTCTGGTACCTGATGGTCAAGAGTGTTTACATATCCCTTACCAGCCAAAGGGTAAGCGGACTTGCTCTTTGCCATAATTTCTAATATGCTTAACAGAGATGTATACCTTTTTACATCTCGCAGATGGGGCATTTCCTTAATTAAAGAAGAGAGTCGTTTAACATCCTTCCCTGTAATTTTTATTCCATTTGCTGCTTCATCCAGGATCTTGCTGATGTATTTGAATTCAGGTAGTTCCAGGGTCTCTTTGGGGAAAAAGAACTGGCCGAAGTGAATAACAATACACTTTGCATTGTCCGCTTTCCTGTTGCGGTAAAAAACTTCACTATTTATCCATACATGGGGTAGATTCGGACCTAAAAGCACCAGGCAACCCGCATTTTCATATTCCGGATGAAAATGCAATGGAGCTGTAAAATAAGAGGAACTGAATTCATCAGCATGAATTGACTCCTCATTAGAATAGAATATCTGCTCAAAATGTGGCTTCATCAAATATATTTAGTGCTTGCTCAAAATTAATTGCTAACCAATCGGATAAACTATTCTAAAACCTTAAATACTAAAGCTTTCATGAATCATCATTCATCAAATCCACAACCTGACTTTACCAATTTATTAAAAGTTCTGAGAAACGAGAAGCCGACCAGGCCAACCCCGTTTGAGTTTTTCCTGAATGATAAGCTCTATTCGTACCTGGCAGGTGAGGATATTGAATTAAAATCCGGGAATCTGGAAAAATTAAAAGTTATTATTAAAGCGTTTTTTAAGGCGGGCTATGATTATGCCACAATTCCATCCTGGTATACAGATACAATGACTTTTCCCAAGAATGATTTTCATCAGGAAGAATCCCGTTCCATTAACGAAGGATGTATGATCACTGACTGGGAAAGCTTTGAAAAATACCAGTGGCCCGATCCAGAGAAAGGTGATTATTATATATACAGTCAATTACAATCTGAATTACCTGATGGAATGAAATTGATAGCCTGTGGGCCAAGTGGAGTGCTTGAAAATGTAATTGATTTAGTTGGTTATGAAAGTTTATCAATAATGTCTTTATTAAATCCCGGATTAACCGAAGAAATTTTCACTAATGTGGGCTCAAGACTTCTCGAGTATTATAAGATCAATGACATTACGGAAGACATGAAGTATGATGGTAAACACTCCTTTGAGGATGGAATCATCCCGGTTGAGAAAGCAATTACTAAATGGGGAGATGATATCGCCATTCTGGGTGGAATTGATATGGATTACCTGGTAAGAAAAACTCCCCAAATGATAAATGAGCGGGCACGAAAACTTTTAGAACAAACATATGACAAAGGAGGATATGCCTTAGGATCAGGAAACAGCATACCTAATTTTGTTCCATATGATAATTACTTCGCCATGTTAAAAGCAGTGAAAAATTATTGATCTATTCATGTTTTTTCAATTCTTCCTGTAAGCTTCAATTACCTTATCAATCTGCTGTGTCTATTCCAGGATGGGAGTCATTACGAAATTCCTATAGCTTACTTTTCCATGATCTCCCTGCAGATATATAGGGCCCGGTATAAATTCATCAGATGTTAAGGCACCACCTGTAATTCCCTTAACAGCTTGATTATCAATGATTTTCTGATCATTCAAAACAACAGTTAAGTGCCTCTTATACAAGGTAATATCCATCTTCTGCCAGTTTCCTGCCGGCTTTTCAGCAGAAACAGCTGGTACAATTCTACTGTATAATGCACCCATATTGTTCCAACCCGGAGGCTTCCCATAACTATCCATCACCTGTACCTCATAGATGCCACGAAGATAGATACCACTATTGCTTCCTTCCGGGACATTGACCTCCAGTGTCAGGTTAAAATCTTCAAATGATTTGACTGTCCGAAGATTTCCGTAGTGGATATGCGCTTCACCCTCCTTTTGAACCGGATCATTCACCATGATGCCGTTCACAGCCGTCCATCCATTGGCAGCATCTTTCACCTTACTCAAATCGGGTGCAGGGGAATTGTCCGGCAACCTTTTACCCGTAAAGCTTACAGATTCTATTCCAACACTATTCCTGTTCGGGAAATAGGCAATTCCAGATAGTATATCATCTCCTTCTTTCTTCATTTCAAACCAGAAAATCTGGTGTTGCGTCCTCACAGCTTTGCCAGCTTTGTCCTTTTCCCGAACTACATCCTTGCCACGCATGATAAACAAATGATCACCCTCAACATATACAAAATCGACAGGGTATACACCTCCCCAGCGCCATAACACCTCTGCATCGATATAATCTTTCTCCTGGCGGATTTCAATCCACCCGACCCTGTTACTTTCATAATCAGGCTCCAGGGCCCACGCACCTATAAACGGATCAACTGAAGATTCCTGGGCACGGACGAAAGGGTTTAGACCAATCAGCATTCCAATCAATAATACTATAGATAAATTCCTGATTTCATATTTTATAATTTTAATAATTCTATTGATCTCAGTTTATCCATGACAATCTCCTGGCTTCCTTCGGGAACATCGGTGATCTCAAGTCTCAGGATTGCTTTCCCCTTTTTAAGGGATATTGCTCCAGGCTCGGTTTTTTGCTTATCAGTAAGGGTTCCTGATATCCTCTCCTCTCCAACAGATA
>JAOZQY010000183.1 GCA_029931975.1 Bacteroidales bacterium
ATGCCCATCAGAAAAATTAAGTTAAATCCGATTGGTCTCATCTATAATATTCAATTAGTAACATTTTGGTTTCGAACAGATTGAACCTACCCTGCAAAACCAGACGGCAAGATAGGCTAAATATAATGGAAAGAATTAATTGAAAACAGTTTTTTATCACAGGAAATGAAGACGAAATACCTTACCCTTATTTGAAACAAGATTGAGTATTCTTTGCATTCAGTAATGTTTATTTAGAATCAGTTGAATACTCAAGAACGAAGGACGATCAACCCTTCCGGTTTTTCCATTGAGAGCATAAACCCAATTATAACCCACATCAGATATGCCGATTGTGATTTTTCTTGTCCAGCAAAGTTATAGTAAAATGACGGATTGAGAGCAAATATGAAACTGGTTGGATTCTAGGGTTCAAGGAGGGGTCATATGGGAAAAATGTCTTAAAATACTGTGTTCTAAAACTGAAAAGGCTTCATGATGAAAAAACTATTGATTGCTCTGGATTATGATCCAACGGCACAAAAAGTAGCAGAAGCAGGTTTTTCACTTGCAAAATCTTTGAATGCTGAAGTGATCTTATTGCATGTAATAAGAGATTCTGTTTTTTACACCACACATGAATTTTCTCCGATAATGGGCTATAATGGTTATATGGACGTGAGTCCGACAGTATTGGATAGTGTTGATAGACTGAAAAATGCATCTCTTCAATATCTTGACAAAACTAGCAACACTTGGGTGACAACACGATTCAAACTCTGGTAAAAGAAAGTATTACATCGTAGTTCTATTCCACTATTCATCATTCCTACCAGAAAGCAGATCGGATAGAGCGCTTAATCCCTCGGTCTTACGGTGGTATTCTCCTGGATGCATCCACCCACCAGGTAGTTGTTTCCTTCATGAAGGTCATGAAAGAAAATATCTTCTTTGCAAGGATACTGGGCAGCACAAATGGCAAGCTTCTTACTGGATTCCTGGGCAAGTGCTGGATCCACCCTTGCCGCAGCCCGGTATATGTCAGCCGCAACCCAGTATACACTATGTTGCTGGAAGTCATCTCCCAGCTGTTTGCGGTAGGCAATAAAGGCATCTCCAAGGGCAATGTAAGCCTTGCCGTAATCATTTTTGTAGGCTTTAGATTCCCTGGCAAAATTGATGGCCTCACAGTGATCCCCTTTGGCCAGGCTAACGATGCTGAGTTCATAAAACCAATCTGCCCTGATTTCATTTGAAAGCTGTTCATCCAGAACGGCCATCTGCAGATACCAGGCGGCCTTTTCAAGATCGTTCCTGCCGATAAAAAGCTCGGCCAGCTGATGGGCCAATTCAGAACCGGGATCTATTTCGTAAAGTTTTTCAGAAGCAGCGACATAGAGATCCGACTGCTTACACCCTGCAAATGTATAAGAGTTAATTACCTTTTCAAGCAGGTCCGGGTTCCCGCTGTTTTGCTCACACTGCGGTCCGAAATAGTGATCCAGTCCTTCACAGGAGAGAATGCCTTCTTTCTGTATCATGTCATCGATGGAGGCCCTGATTCTTTTCCAACGGGAACTTCCTCCCTCCTGCTGTTCCAGGAGCCCGGTGACCAGGAAATAATCTTCCATGGCCTTAAACACCAAGATAACGCCTGGTCAGAGCTCCAGATTAGTCATCTCTTCGCTCAATTTGAAATCCGGCTCCGGGTAGTCGTAGACGGGAACCCGATATTCGGTCTGGCCCAGGGAATAGCCATAGAGCCCGTCGTATTCTATACGGTCCTCGCCCATCTCTTCCAGCTGGTTCAAGTATTCGTGTATCGACTTGGACTCAATGATCACCACTTTGCCTATTTTATGAATGATGGGACTATGGCGACGGGTCTCGTCATGGTCGAACTCCAGGATCCTGCGTCCATAGCGCGTAATGCCAATCATCCGGAAAGTCATGCTCTTGCCCACCCCGGGAAGGTTCAGAACATTCCGGTCGGTTGCCAAAAAAGGAAGGCCAGAATAACGTCTCAGTGCCTCAATATTCTCAACCATCATATCGGCCTCCTCCGGGAATCCCCGGATAGTATCGTAATACTGCTCATCAATCTTCCCTGCCACCTTTTCCTCCAGCTGCTCCTGAACCACCCGGGCATTGGGAGCGAATGCGGCATTGTTTTCCATATATCCTTTGACCGTAAACGTATAATAAGGCAGCACCCCCACATCATTCAGCACTTTCCGGAGCCTGGCAGAATGTCCCCTGCGGGAGGCTGCTGCCGTGAAGACCTGCTGATTCGTGACGGTCCAGCCGGCTTCGATGAGTCGCTGAATGGCCCTGCGGGATTCGGGAGTGATTTCCATGGGAGACTCGAAATGGGTTTGTATCAGGAACTGGCGTATGCCCAGTTCCGAGGCTTTTTCGCGGAAGGATTTCAGGATATTTACCAAGCTGAGAGTGATCCGCTGCGGCAGGTATACGGGCAGGCGGGTTCCGATCCGGACCCGGACCAGTTCGGCCCGTTTTTCACCTTCGGGCAGCTTCTGGTTCCCTTCGACTTTTCGCTGCGCCATCAGGCAGATCTCTTCCAGCAGTTTTTTCAGGGTCTTGTCAGAGCTCATCAGTCCGTCCCCCCCGGTGATCAGGATGTCCCTGAGCTGGCTGTCCTTTTCGAAATACAGCATCAGTCTTTTCAATTTTTGATCCCATTTTTCTCCGGGGACCAGCTTTTCCAGGTTGAAGTTCAGGTGACCGCTCTGAAAATCATACATGCGCTGGCAGGAGGAACAGAGCCCTCCGCAGGCCCTTCCCATGGTGTCCGGGATCAGGATGGCCACCTCGGGGTAACGCCGGTGGATGTTTTGCCCATCAGGCAGAATCCAGCCCGCTGCATTGGGTTTTCCCGCCTCCACCTGGTCCTCCTTCTCCCAGGCCACTATCCGGCCGAATTCCTCCACCAGCTGGCGGCTGTATAAGATGTAATACCGGATGGCCAGGTCAGCTCCCACGGCAAAATAGGGCACCCGCACATGGAGCAGCGACAGGTAATAGGGATTTATAAAAAAAGGGATGCCAGCCTGCTCAGCCTCTTTTAATAATTTCATTGTATCGGGGTCCAGCGAGTGATCCAGCATCTCATTCAACAATTCGGGCGATCGTATGGCAAAGTGCAGATGAAACTTGTGTTCATCCCACCACTGCAGCAATTTTTTCAGTTTTTCATCTTCTGAGATTCCAGGTTCGAAGAAATAACGGCGGCTATTGATCTTTCCATTGCTGATCTGGTCCATAAGGATCCGGACGATCCGTTGCTTGTTCTCTTCTCTGACCTGTATAATCCTGGGGTCCAATCCCGAAGGGAAGCGCTCCATCCACTCGCGGACCCGTTCCGGGGAGAATTTCGGCAATTTGCTGTCTCCCCTGAGCTGCCGGAAAAGCATGATCATATCGATGAAGAAGCCGGGTTTGGCCCCGCCTGTTCCACGAGTTACGGCCAGCCAGATCAGCCTGAGCGGGTTGCTAACGGCGATCTCCCCATGGAGATTCTGGTCCGGGTACTCCTTCCCGGCATGATCGATATAGTCCAGGATCCGGATGATGGCATAGTCGCGCCACTCCAACTGCTCAAACAGGTCCCGGGTTGCATGCCTGGCGTGATAGAAGTGGAATGCATTCTTACGATCCTTAAGGCTTTTTTCAATCCATTCCCGGACGCCAACCACCACTTCCGTTTCGTTCTTCGAGTTTCGCAGGATCTCCTCGAACTCCGGATTCTCCCCGAGCAGCTGCCTGAGCAGTTTGTGTGATCGCACATTGATGGCAATACGGTCCAGTTTTTGAATTTCCGTCATGACAGCAGAATTTAAACAATAAGTAAATGAAAAAGCCCATACGATTCAAGGAGAGTTGCAAACAGAAAACTTATTACCCCAGCCTATGACGCTCAGTTATACACCAAAGGGCTCAATGCTTATCATTGCTGTTGGAAATGGTAAAAGAGAGCGGACCCATGTGATTGATTCTTCAATTGATATTAGGGAATCGCAAAAATCACATTATCTCCATTTCACATACCTCCTTCAGGCAAAACATCTTCACTAAAACTTATATCAACAAAGTTATGAGCATCTAACACCTTTCTTACATTCCACGTATCAAAGTCGACCCATCTACCCTTAAAGAGTTATCTTGAAGCATAGTTTAATATCTTCATCTCCCGGAAATTAATCACGGTAGCATCGGTCTTGAGTACCCCGAGCCGGATATGCCCCGAATCCACATAGTCAGTTTCATGGAAGGTGGCGTCAACGGGAATCCATCCCGCCTCTCCCACATAAACCTCGTTCCAGCCATGATGGCCGAAACTCCCATCGTATTCCGGCGTGTAGACACAACCCCAGACCACCCTGGCAGGAATACCTGAAGCGCGGCAGAGGGCAGCCAGCAGCATGGATTGTGACCCGCAGGCACCCTCCCTCCGATGCAGGGTCTCC
>JAOZQY010000184.1:0-3151 GCA_029931975.1 Bacteroidales bacterium
ACATCAGTTCTTTTTGGGAGGTGCAGCTTCCAAAAACAAGGATGGCAACAAGAAAAGTCGTTGCCAGTTTGATCAGGGTCTTCATATGTGAGGTTTGTTTCTTGGTCAAGTTTGTTTGCTAAGGTAGGCATTATACATGAGATCAATGCCTTGGGTTAGTTCGATGGAGTGTTTGAAACCGAGTCCGTTGAGCAGGTCCACATTGGTTAGTTTGCGCATGGTGCCGTCGGGCTTTTCGGTATTGAAGTAGATTTCTCCCCGGTAGTTGAGGGCTTCTTTGATCTTTTCTGCCAGTCCTTTGATGGAGATTTCTTTGCCGGTTCCTATGTTCACAAAATGGATTTTTCTTGGGTCTTTGGGATCGATGGGTTCGGGGGTGAATCCATTGATCTGGTTGATATCCACATGTTCCATCATAAAGACGCAGGCGGCGGCCATATCTTCGGAGTACATAAACTCACGCATGGGTCTTCCAGTACCCCAGATTTCCACTTTGACCTGGTTGTTTTCTTTGGTGACTCCGTATTTGCCTAGGACGCTGAGGATCTCTTTTTCTTCCTTGCTTCCGTCGACTCCTTCGATGGGGTAGGTGTTTAGATCCTTGCTGATGGCATCCCAATCATTATTCTCCAGGCATTTTCCCAGGTGAATCTTTCTTAGCAGGGCAGGGAGAACATGACTTTTCTCCAGGTCAAAGTTATCGTTGGGCCCATAGAGGTTGGTGGGCATCACGGCGATGAAGTTGGTGCCATATTGGATGTTGTAAGACTCGCAGAGCTTCATTCCGGCAATCTTGGCAATGGCATAGGGCTCGTTGGTATATTCCAGGGGTCCTGTCAGGAGGTATTCTTCCTTCATGGGTTGGGGGGCTTCCCGAGGATAGATGCAGGTGGAGCCCAGGAAGAGGAGTTTCTTGACACCATTCAGGTAGGCATGATGGATCACATTGTTCTGGATCATCAGGTTCAGGTAGATGAACTCACCCCGGTAGGTGTTATTTGCTATAACCCCACCCACCTTTGCTGCTGCCAGTATCACATATTCCGGTTTCTCCTGTTCAAAAAAGGCCTTCACCTCGGCCTGGTTGGTCAGGTCCAGCTGGCTCATATCTCTGGTGAGCAGGTTGGTGTATCCCTTGTTTTTCAGGGTCTTTGTGATTGCCGATCCCACCAGACCGGTATGACCTGCAATATATATTTTGGCGTTCTTTTCCATGTTATTCAAAATAATTCAGGGTTTTAAATCCACCCTCTTTCAGGTAACTCTCTTTTTTCATCAGGTTCACATCCGATTGCATCATCTCTTGAATCAGGCCATTGAGGTCATATTTGGGTTCCCATCCCAGTTTTTTCCTGGCTTTGCCTGAGTTTCCGATAAGCAGGTCCACCTCGCTGGGGCGGTAATAGGCAGGATCCACACCTACCACGGTATCCTTTGCTTTGATTCTTTCTTTAATGGCCGGGATAAATTGAGATCCAACCTTATCAGTGAATTGCTTTTCGTCCAGTGAAACGATGGCGGCTGTTTCTTTTTCGCCTTCTCCACTGAATTTCAATTCTAATCCGATCTCTGCAAATGATTTCTTAATAAAGGTTCGGACCTCTGTTGTGATCCCAGTGGCAATCACATAGTCGTCTGGTTCATCTTGCTGCAGGATCAGGTACATGGCTTCCACATAGTCCTTGGCATGGCCCCAGTCGCGTTTGGCTGACATATTTCCAACGAAGAGCTTTTCCTGCATACCCAGGGCGATTCGTGCTGTGGCGCGGGTGATCTTCCTGGTTACAAAAGTTTCACCCCGGATGGGCGATTCGTGGTTGAAAAGGATCCCGTTGCTTGCATGCATCTTATAGGCTTCACGATAATTCACCGTGATCCAGTAGGCATATAGTTTTGCAACGCCATAGGGACTCCTGGGGTAGAAGGGAGTTTTTTCATACTGTGGAACCTGTTGAACCAATCCGTATAGTTCAGAAGTACTGGCCTGGTAGATCCGGGTCTTCTCGATCATTTTCAGAAGCCTGACAGCCTCCAGAATTCTTAAGGTTCCCAGTCCATCTGCATTGGCTGTGTATTCGGGTGAATCAAAGCTAACTTTCACATGACTCATGGCTCCCAGGTTGTAGATCTCATCGGGTTGGGTTTCCTGGATGATCCGGGTCAGGTTCATGGAGTCGGTGAGGTCACCATAGTGAAGCATCAGGTTCCGGTCCTCCACATGGGGGTCCTGGTAAAGGTGATCGATACGTTCGGTATTAAAGGACGAAGCCCTTCGCTTGATCCCATGAACAATGTATCCTTTCTTTAGAAGGAATTCGGTCATGTATGCTCCGTCCTGACCTGTGATTCCGGTGATTAGTGCGACTTTTGACATATGATTATTTATAGATTTATTTGCTTGATTATTACGGGCTTTTCACGGCTTCGCCTTGTCAGTCCCATGTTATGGGTGACTTGGTTTGTTATTGCTTAAAGGTTAGTAGTTAGTCTTTTCACTAACCAATTACCATTAAATATTAACCCTCCCTGATTTTTTCAATCAGGGAGCTATGCACTTCAACAGTCAGGTTCTGGTCAATGCCCTGTATCCTGACCAATACTTTCTTTCTGTTACCGTCTGTGATCAGTTCTCCCTTGAGTCCTTTCAGGCTGCCGGCGACTACCTCAACAAGATCTCCTTTTTGCCTGCTTTCCCAGGTGGTTTCTATTTTTTCATTGCTGTCCACAATGATCTTTAAGTTGTCTATCTGACTGGCCGGAATAGTTGCAGCCTTTCCTTCAAAGGAGATATACTTTACTGCACCATGGGTCTGGAGAACCTGGTCGTAGAAAATGCGATTGATATGGACAAATACGTAGGAGGTGAACAGGGGGACCTCCACCATTTTTTTTCGGTCCGACCACTGGCGCATGGTTTTGATAATAGGGAGATAAGCTTCGATGCCCTGGTCTTGCAGACTCTTCAGGACCTGCTTTTCGAACCTTGGACGGGTGTATACTGCGTACCACTTGGTTCCCAGTTCCTTATCTTTCTCCTTTACCACGATATTAGACTCCCGCGTGGTATCCATCGCACATCCTCCTTCCGTTTAGGGTTAAGCATTCAAAATTAACTTAAATATACTTAATCCGTATGCTTTTGATTTTGTTT
>JAOZQY010000184.1:3251-4461 GCA_029931975.1 Bacteroidales bacterium
CAGGAATTCTTTGTAGGTTTGGAATTCATACTCCTGCTCCATAAGGGCCTGGAGCAAAAGGGTGTATTTATGTACAGTAAAATCTTTCATTGGAGGCAAGCAAAGTTAAGATTTTTCAAGGAGAGGCTTTGCAAATAATACGACTACATACGCTGATGAGGAACTTTTTCGCGGCATCAAAGCGCGGGACGGGGATGTGTTTGAATTTGTGAACCGGGAATACCGTCCCGTCATACGTTTGTTGATTCGCCGGATGTACGGGTGCTTCCTTCCTTTGAGGAGGAGAATGATCTTGGGCTGTACGAGAAGCTTTTCTGGAGTCAGTTCAAATTATTGCCCGTTTATTGAATTTGACGAAAGCTTATGTGCGGAAACGGAAGAGTTTCTGCATGCGTAAAATGATTAAAGCCATCCAGAAGACAAGTGAGTATCACAAGTTGATGGGCTTATCAAAAACTTCATTATTCATTCGAAACAGACATGCCAGATAACGGAGACTATATTGCCGACTACCTGTCGGGGAGCCTTTCGCCCGAAGAGATGAAGGAGTTTGAGGCCAGACTGGAAACAGATGAGGAACTCAACAAGGAGTATCAGGTTTTGGCCAGGGGAATGGAACACCTCAAAGCATCGATTATGCTGGAGGAGATTGAAAATGATCCGGATCTGCCTGAATTGGAAAAGGAATATGCTGCCTATTTCAGTGAGAAAAAAGAGCCTTCAGCGAAGACGAAGTTTCGTAAAGCAGTGTGGCGCACCTTGCAGGCGGCGGCATTTGTAGGTGCGCTATTGCTTATCCGGACTTTTCTGTTTGATATGTGGGTGCCACCAAGCATCTGATTGAGGTGCCTCAGGGATTGTTCTATCTTGGACTATCGCATATGGGATTGGAGAAATTTGATGAAGCCCGGGAATCTTTACAGGCCTTCCAGGATGCGTATCCGGAAAATCCGGAGGTTAACTGGTATCTGGGGCTTGCTTATTTGCGACTGGATGAGTTGGATAGTGCCTTGATAAGCTTTGACAAGCTTGCTGCTACGAGCAACGAGTATAGTGACAGGGCTGAAAAACTCGTTGGGAAAATAGAGATAGTAAAAGCAGCCAGGAAGGAGTAATCCTGGCTGGCTGCTTTTGAGTAGAGGGTTTACAAATCAACAATCATTCTTGCATTGCTGTATGCATCGTAGAAGGTGGGGTATTCGGCCTTGAG
>JAOZQY010000185.1:0-1447 GCA_029931975.1 Bacteroidales bacterium
ATTGAATCTGCGATTGTAACAACTGCCCAGAGAATTCAAATCAGAAAACTTCTTCAAAAAATGCAGCTTCAAGTAAAACAGGGTGAAGAAATAAGTGCTGTTCCCACATTTCTGCAAAAAATACAACAATGTGCTGAATCAGCAGGAGGAGAAGCGCCAAAACCTCATCAGCCGGATACAACTTTTATTGATGAGCTAAGACTTACTGCCGGCAATGAGCAGTTACTGTCCATTTACAATAAAAAAGAAGAACTTTCCCAGGCAATAGATGTTTGGAGGGATTTATCATCCCGTATTGAAAAGCGCCTGCCGTCATGGAATAAACTCAAAAAACTATCTAATCATGCTGTGGAAATCAAGGATGCAGAAGTTATTATCAGCCAGATATCCCACATTGAAACTGAAAGACAGCTTATTGAAGAGACAGATCTTATATCTCCTCTTCTAACTAATTTAACCCAACTGCTTCGAGAAGAGATAAATGATTTAAAAAATATGTTTGAAAACAAATGGACAGCTGGCGAAAAACGTCTTAAAAATGATAACAACTGGGCAGAACTTGAGCAGGAACAACGCTACAATCTGCGTTTAAATCAGCAGTTAATTGAAGCTTCCAAGCCTGAAATTCATGTTGAGTCAACTGATGAAATCCTAACCACATTGGATACAATATCTTTATCAGCCTTAAAAGATCGAGTCGCAGCCATGCCTTCCCGTTTTGATCAGATTATACTGGGTGCTGCAAGGATCATGGAACCTGAAATTCAAGAAGTAAAATTACCTAATCAAACTTTGAAAACTGAGGTCGAAGTGGATTCCTGGCTTGCAAAATCAAAAGAGATCTTGCTTGAAAAGTTGAAGAAAGGACCGATCATTGTATGAAAGAGATTGGTATGAAAGACATTGCATTAACTATTTTAAGGCAATCTTTAAACTTAGATGCTGATTTTAGAGATGGGCAATGGGAAAGCATTGAAGGACTTCTAAATCAGGAAAGAATGCTTGTTGTACAGCGAACCGGATGGGGTAAGAGTATGGTATATTTTCTTGCAACCCGTTTGTTACGCCAGCAACATGGGGCCGGTCCAACGCTTTTAGTCTCTCCTTTGCTCTCTTTGATGCGCAATCAGATAGAAGCAGCTAAAAAAATCGAAGTAAGAGCTGAAACTATTAACAGTACAAATCCTGATGAGTGGGAAATAATTGAGAAGAGAATAGAACAGGACTTAATTGATGTTCTTATTATCTCTCCAGAACGCCTTGCAAATGATATGTTTCGTGAAAATGTAATGTCAACCCTGGCTGAGAGGGTTGGATTATTTGTAGTGGATGAGGCCCATTGTATTTCAGACTGGGGACATGATTTCAGACCGGATTACCGGCGGATTGTCCGTGTGCTTCAGGCAATTCCCTCAAATGTGCCAGTACTTGCAACCACGGCAACAGC
>JAOZQY010000185.1:1547-4447 GCA_029931975.1 Bacteroidales bacterium
CTGCTGCAGATGGTTATAAAATTCCAAAAGAATATGTGGCTGCCATTACAGATATTCGAAAAAAAGAACAGACTCAAATGCAGGCATATATGAATCATAAGGGGTGTCTTATGGCATTTCTTGAAAAGGCTCTGGATGATCCTGACCCCACTGCCTGTGGAAAATGTGTCAATTGTAATCCTTCTCTACTTTTATCAGATAAATTTGATGCCGATTTGGCAAATCAAGCTGCCATTTATCTTAAAAGAAGTTACCAGAGAATATTGCCCAGAAAGAAATGGCCATTTTATAATCCAATGCCCATATATGGTTTTTCCGGCAATATCAAACCTGACCTGCAGGCAGAAGAAGGACAAGCACTATGCCTTTGGAGGGATGCAGGCTGGGGAGAACTTGTCAGAAAAGGTAAGTATGATGATGACAGCTATGGTGATGAATTGGTGAACGCCTGTGTGGAGATGATTGAACAAAATGATTATGACAACCCTCCGAAATGGGTAACATGTATCCCATCAAAAAGGCATCCAACACTGGTACCTGATTTTGCAAAAAGAGTTGCTAAAGCACTTGAGCTTCCTTTTATCCCTTGTATTGAAAAAGTCAGCGAGAACCATCAGCAAAAAAAGATGGAAAACAGTTTTCAGCAAGCTCAAAATCTGGATGGTGTATTCCAGATTAACCTTGAATCAAAACCCTATGCCCCTTGCTTTCTCGTGGATGATATGGTGGATTCCAAATGGACTTTGACTGTAGCTTCAGCACTTCTTCGACAAGCTGGCTGTGAAGCTGTTTATCCCCTGACATTGGTTTTAAATTCACCAAGGATGGATTGATAATGAATATATTAACAGAAGATACAAAAGCCACTATTCTGCTATGTGGTATCCTGGGGAAAAAGAGAACTATAAATCCTCTGACTCAAACAGAATATACCAGATTGGTTCACTGGCTGATAAATGCACAATTAAGACCTTCATCCTTGTTGAACCCGGAATATATAAAAGATGCTGCATCAGGCGCCGGATTGGATGAAAAGAGAATTAACAGCCTTTTAAACCGCGGTACTCAACTGGGATTTGCTGTGGAGAACTGGCAGAGAAACAGTATATGGGTAATCAGCAGGAGTGACAAGGATTACCCTGCACGATACAAACAACATTTAAAAGATAAAGCACCCCCATTACTGTTTGGAGTTGGAGATCTCTCCCTTTTAAGGGGTGGAGGCCTTGCCATTGTTGGTTCCCGTAATGTGGATGAAATAGGGGAATCTTTTACTAAGGATGCTGCAAGAAACTGTGTTGAGTGCAAAATGCCTGTAGTTTCTGGAGGAGCCCGGGGAGTAGATCAAGTATCAATGGAAGCTGCTCTTGATGCTGGTGGCAGTTCAATAGGGATTGTTGCTGATAATTTATTAAAAAAAAGTATTGGGAAAAAATTCAGAAAAGCAATATCGCGTAACCGTCTATTGTTAATCTCCCCTTATCATCCTGAAGCCAGATTTACAGTGGGGACAGCAATGGGGAGAAACAAATTTATATATGCCATGGCAGACTTTGCATTAATAGTCAGTGCTGAATATAAAAAAGGCGGAACATGGGCAGGAGCTACTGAGGAATTAAGGCGGGATATCTCCATCCCTGTTTTTACACGTATTGACAAGTCAGTTCCAAAAGGGAATAAAAAACTTCTGGATCACGGTGCCATTAAATGGCCTGCAATCCCTTCTGCACATAATCTGAATCTAATATTAAGACAGGCAGCAAACTCTTTTATGGAAAAACAGAAACAAAATAATATGACTCTGTTTAATCAGGCACCCCAAATGTCCGATCAAAAAATTAATAAAAATTTATCAGAGAAAAAAACAGTAGCTGATAAATTGAAAATAGAGAATCGCCAAGAAAGCAATTCCTCGCCATCACCTATATACGAAGCAGTTTTACCTTTGATTTTGCACAATCTTGATTCCCCTTTAGAACCTGACAATCTTGCAAAAAAGCTTGAAGTGCAGAAGGGACAGTTAAATATCTGGCTTAAAAAAGCTGTGATCGAAGGGAAAATTAAAAAACTCATTCAACCGGTCAGGTACACAAGGGAGGAGGGATAATTTATGCTCCCGTTGAACAAATCACTTAGAAACAAACTTGAACGAAGTGTCAAATTAGCCAGAGATATAGCTGAAGACGCTGCAGACTCCGCTCTTAAACAATTAGGTATTGAGGCAGAAAAACCGTTTGAATACCTTACATCTGCAGAACGAACCCTTAGAAACAAACTCAGGGCACATGGACGGCAGCTGGGAGATATAAGAGATGGCAGGAAACAGACACAGGAAATCAGCTGTCTTATCGAGGAAGTTGCTTATGAACACTGGCACCGCATGCTGTTTGCCCGATTCCTGGCAGAAAACAATTTGCTCATGTATCCTGATCCTGATGATCCCATTGCCGTTACAATAGAAGAGTGTGAAGACCTGGCAGCAGATGAGGGAGCAAAAAATGGCTGGGAACTGGCTTCCCGATATGCAGCAAGAATGTTGCCACAAATATTCAGACCCGATTCCCCCTCCTTTGCTTTGACTTTTCCACCGGAACATCAGCAAAAACTTGAGAATTTACTGGCCAAACTTGAACCTGAAATTTTCAAGGCATCAGATTCCCTTGGCTGGGTATATCAATTCTGGCAGGCAAAAAGAAAAGATGAGGTCAATGCTTCGGAAGTAAAGATCGGTGCAAGAGAACTACCTGCTGTTACCCAGCTTTTTACCGAGCCTTATATGGTAAGTTTTCTGCTGGACAATTCCCTTGGAGCATGGTGGGCAGGAAAACGCTTAACAGATAATGATTTTAAAACTGCAAAATCTGAAAAAGAACTTCGGGATAAGGCATCCCTTGACAGTG
>JAOZQY010000186.1 GCA_029931975.1 Bacteroidales bacterium
AACAAATCAATGTCCAATCATCCACTTAAAAATTCTACAAAGACTATGGGTCCTTTTAGATAGTGTTTCTACACGGTTAGGCAAGGCTCGATATTTTCGCCTATTTGATTTTGAAAATGGGAGGGAAATGGGAAACGGTAACGGTTTTGAGCAAGGGGATATGGGTGTGTTTTTTTGAAGGATGAAGAGGGAGACGATATGGGCGGCAACGTGATCAGCATGAAAGAAAAGGTTGAGCAGCGGGTCAAGGAGTCTGTCCAGGCAGATGGCGGCGGGTCCGGCAGCGGTATTGATTCAAAATTTATCATGTCCTGTTTGAATCAGAATGAGCTGGGTGATGGTGAGCTGTTTAAAAAACTATACCGGGATGATTTTGTTTTTAATAAATCAATGGATTGCTGGATGGCTTGGGCCGGTCACCACTGGACCCTGGACAAGATGGATTTTGCCCTGGCATCTGTGGAAGGTGTGGCAAAAGCCTACCAGGATGAAGCGAAAAAACTTTCAGTAAAAATTACTGATTTGGAGGCCAAGGGGGATGAGGCTGGGCATTTAAAGGGTCAGCGCAAACTGCTTAACCAGCGGGTGTCTGCCTTGAGATCCAGCAGGCGTAGAAAAAATTGTATTGTTTTCTCCCATACAAGTAAAAATCCCATAGCCATTGAAGGGGTGGAGGTTGATCAAAAACCATGGCTGCTGCCATGTAGGAATGGTGTGATTAATCTCAGGACCGGAGAACTGGAGCCTGGCAGGCAAAAGGATTATCTGCTGAAAGCCAGTCCGGTTGACTGGCCGGAGGCTGGGATTGAATCCATTAATGAGGACTGGGAAGAGGCTTTGTCAGAAATTTATTCAGATAATAATCAGTTGGTGGATTTTTTCAGGCGGATCTGCGGGTATGCCATGGTGGGGGAAGTCCATCAGAGCATCATGGTTGTAATGACCGGCAGGGGAAGAAATGGAAAATCCATGATTGTGGAAACCATTTCCAAGGTTCTTGGGCAGTTGTCCGGGGCCATTCGGTCAGAAATGCTTCTGGATCAGACCAGGGTGGCCAGTTCTTCCGGGCCAACTCCTGATATTATGGCGTTGCGGGGTTTGCGCATGGCTTTTGGATCTGAGACAGATGACGGGTGCCGGATTTCTCCGTCCCGGGTCAAGTGGCTGACCGGCAATGACACTATCACAGGCAGGAACCCCCACGACAAATACCCGGTGGAATTCAAACCCAGCCACACCCTGTTTCTTTTGACAAATCATAAACCCCATGCTCCTGCAGATGATTTTGCATTCTGGGAGCGCATGGTTTTGTTCCCCTTTGAATTGTCCTTTGTTGACCGAGACCCTGAAAATGAAAACGAGCGCAGGGCAGACCACCAGCTGGGCAAAAAACTGGAAAAAGATCTGCCTTCCATCCTGGCATGGATGGTCAGGGGTTGTCTGGAATGGCAGCGGGATGGGTTAAAACGGCCAACAGTGGTTAAAAATGCAGTGGCAGATTATCAGCGGGATGAGGACAGTGTGGGTGATTTCATTGATGAGTGCTGCATAGTTGGAGAGGGGCACACGGTCACAGCTGCTGGCGTGTATGTTGTTTTTGAAGAATGGTGGAAAGAAAATGTTTCCAATCGTATACCAAAGAAAAAAAGATTTGGTCAATGGTTTGGGAAACGGTTTGAACGGGTCAAACAAGGGACTGTTAAATACCTGGGTGTGGGTTTACTGGCAAATCTGGAGGATGCGGAGGATTGAAAATAATCCTCCAGAAAAATTTTTATTGATTTTTTGGAGATAAACACTTGATTTTATTGAAAAATAAAAAACGGATTGGACCATCTGGAGGATTGGAGGATTATTTCAAGAACTCTAGAATATTTTATTTTTTTATTTTTTTTATTTTATTCTTGCAATTATTGTCCAATCCTCCAAGAAGTAAAGAAAATATAATAAAAACAGAGGTTTATTTCTTTGGAGGGTTGTTTTTCAATCCTCCACAATGGTCCACATGGTCCAGATGGAGGGAAAATCGTGGATATGCTTGATATGGTTTCCAGTGCCGGTGTGGTTGTCAAAAAGGTTTCGTCCACCAGGGGTGGAGAGTATGCGGGTCCATGCCCGGGGTGTGGAGGAATGGACCGTTTTCGTATCTGGCCGGTTGATAAAGGGGGGGGCGGTTCTTTCTGGTGCCGAGGGTGCGGCAAGGGCGGGGATAACGTCCAGTTTCTGGTGGATTTCCTCGGGTATCAGTACAGGGATGCTTTTCGGGCTGTAGGCCGGGCTATGCCCGATAAATATCGCCCTGTCGGGTATCGTCCTGCCGGAGCATGTCAGGAGCCTGATTTTGTGCCAAAAACCCATGAAAATCCTGTGCCTACCTGGGAAATCAAGGCCAGTGAATTTGTTTTAAAGTCCCACCAGGCGCTTCTGGAAAATAGAAAAGCCCTGGGATATCTGGCTGGACGGGGCCTTGACCTGCAGGCTGTTCAGGGGTTTAAGCTGGGGTGGTGCGCCGGGGAAAATAATAATAATTGTATGTTCCGTCCCAGGGTTTCCTGGGGCTTGCCAAAGATGATCAATGAAAAAACAGGCAAGAATAAAATGCTGTGGATACCAAGGGGACTTGTAATCCCCTGTTTTAAGGGTGGCAAGGTCCACAGAATACGGATCAGGCGGCCTGCAGAAGACCTGCAGAAAAAAACAGATATTAAATATTATGTACTGCCAGGGTCAGGCAGAGAGGTAATGGGCCACAATCCAGATAAAAATGTTTTTGTGGTGGTGGAAGCGGAACTTGATGAAATGATGGTGACCCGGCGGGCTGGATCTGTGGCCGGGACCGTGGCCCTGGGATCTGCAGCAGTAAAGCCCGGGGCTTCTGTTTTCTATGTGCTGCAAAAAGCCTTGCGGGTATTGGTGGCCCTGGATCACGACAAAGCCGGGCAAAATGCCTGGAAATGGTGGGCAGAAAATTTTGAAAATGCCAGGCAGTGGCCGGTGCCGGAAGGAAAGGACCCAGGGGAGGCATACCAGGCCGGGGTGGATATCAAAGAATGGGTCACGGCTGGTCTACCCCCTGCTGTGACAATGGAAATATCGACAGGGTACGATATTCCAGGGGACATGTATCCAATCGAGGAATTAAAAATGTTGTTGGAAAAATATCCCGTTAAAATCCAGGCAGATGAAAAACAGGCAAAAATTCTTTTTGATCCAGGTTTAAAAAATCGTGGGGTCAAGCAGCGGATCAGGGATCTTTTTTTTGGGGATGATGAGGTTCACTGGTATTTGAGGATGTATCATCCTGAAAAAATTATCCATGGTGGCAATTGCGAAGTTGTGAAGGGGGTCTAATTTTTGGATAAAAAGAAAACAGAAAATTTTATTTCATCTTTTCCAAGCCTTTTTGCTGTTGTGGCCCACCTTGACCAGGCGGGATATAAAATTTCAAAATCAAAAATTTATCGGGATAAAGATAAAAATTTTATCAAGACAAACCAAGACGGATCTGTTCCAGAAACAGAGGTTCGGGCTTATGCAGCAACTCTGGAAAGGAAAGACGGCAGCCTGGATGATTTGAGCGATATCCATGCAAGAAAAACCGGGAAAGAAGTGGAGAAGCTGGAAGAGCAGATAGCCAAATTAAAATTTGAACGGGAAAAAGAACAGGGGAAGTTTATCCCAAAAAAAGATTTTGAATCTGAGTTGGCTGCCAGGGCAGCAGTTTTTGAATCTGGTTTCAGGCATATGTTTAATTTGAACTGCCGGGAATGGATTGCTCTGGTGGGAGGCAAGACAGACAGGACCGCAGATTTTTTACAGGCATTAAATGAGGCCCTGGATAAACAGCTCAACAGTTATGCAACTTTAAAAATATTTCAGGTAATGTTTTCAGAGGAGGTTTAAATGGCAAATGTTGTAAGTTTTTCCAAATCAAATCGAAACTTGATTTTAACCGTGGACCTGGTGATTGCTTTGGCAAGTTGTATTGAATCTGAAAAATCCATGCCGCTCAAAACTAAAAGATGTATTGACCGGATTAACAAACGGGTTAGTAATATTCAGAATATTATTTATGGTGGCAATACCCTGGTCCTGGTGCCAACAAACTATCGTAAATATGCCAGGATTATCAAATCAATAAAAAAATTGATCGACAATATTGCAGGAGAAATTGTGGAGCTTGATTTTTTTAACGCTGTCCTGGTTTTGGTCGAGGATGCAAGGATTGGTTGCAAAAAATCAAAGAACACCCGGCTGCAGTTGGAATGGGGATATCTAAATCAATCTCTGGCAACCTTGTATGGGCATGTCGATCAGGGTCTGAATGCCCATGAATGGATGGTGTTGGGGGAGAATCTTGCCCAGCGATTTAAACGGATTATGGTGGGATAGAAATTCAAATTAGT
>JAOZQY010000187.1 GCA_029931975.1 Bacteroidales bacterium
ACAGGAAAGACTCTTTTCTGGCAGGATTGCTTATTTCAATTGGAGCGGGCATCCTTTGTTCATTTCCAAATATTGGATTCTCTTTCGGTTCAGGAATTGTAGACCGGGCTGTTGAATCGGGAGTTCCCGTTTCTCTTGCAGGGAATGCAATCTGGGCCCTCTTCTTCACCGTGGGTTCGACTATCAATATCGGGTATTGCATTTTTCTGATTATCCGGAATAAGAGCCTGGGGCAGTTTAAAGCCAATATGAGTTTCAGGAACATCCGGTGGGGTCTGATTATGGCGGTGTTATGGATCGTTAGTTTCTATATCTATGGTGTGAGTACTGCCAAACTGGGAAATCTGGGAAACGTAATTGGCTGGCCGCTGTTTATGTCCATTTCAATTATTGCCGGAAATCTGTGGGGTGTCTGGAAGGGAGAGTGGAAAGGTGCCACAGCTAAATCAAAGAGGTACCTCAGATGGGGTATTCTTGTTCTAATTATAGCTATTGTTGTTATTGCTTCAGGTAATTAAAAGATGAACAAAATTGATGTTGTTGTTGCCGGGCATATCTGTGTGGATATTATCCCGGAGTTTTATTCAGGAGGAGAGTCATTGTCAGATGTTTTATCTCCCGGGAAACTGGTCAATATTGGTCCCTTGCTCACAGCTACCGGCGGAGCTGTTCCAAACACCGGAGGGGCATTACAACAACTTGGGATCAATACAGCTTTTGTGGGAAAAGTCGGAAATGATGTTCTTGGAGAGGCTTTTCAGGGAATACTAAGGAGCAGGGACACGAGTTCGGATCACATTAAAATATCTGATGAAGATGCGACATCCTATACAATTGTCGTGAACATACCCGGAGTGGACAGGGTCCTGTTGCATTGTCCGGGGGCAAATGACTCTTTTGGTTTTGATGATATCCCTTTTGAGATAGTCGAAAAGGCAAAGTTGTTTCATTTTGGCTATCCTCCGATTATGGAAAAGATCTTCAGTGATGAAGGCAGGGAACTGACAAAAATCTATCAGACTGCAAAAGAGAAGGGTACAACAACATCACTTGATATGTCCCGGCCCGATCCTGATTCCCCGGCAGGGAAGGTGGACTGGTATTCATTCTTGAAGCGTGTTTTGCCTGTGGTTGACATTTGCATGCCCAGCATCGATGAGTTGGTCTATATGATTGACAGGGATCATTTTGATGAATTTGAAAGCAAGCTGAATAGCGGTATTGCAGTTGGTGGAGTATCAAAAGACAGACTTGAAGAGTATGCCGCGAGGCTTATAAAAATGGGAGCTGCCATAGTTGTCATTAAACTGGGTGATTTTGGATTATATCTTCATGTTACGGAGGATGAGCAGAGACTTGGAGGAGACAGTTTTGGACGGGCATCCCATGGTTCATTGAAGGAATGGGCCGGCGTAAGGGCGTATTCGCCCTGTTATGAAGTTGAAATGGCAGGGGCGCTGGGTGCAGGCGATTGCACTATTGCCGGGTTACTGGCCGGAATCCTGAATGAACAGACTCCTGAGGCGGCAGTATTATCTGCAACAGGTGCAGGTGCCTGCAATGTGGAACAGCCCGATGCATTGAGCGGAATCCCCTCATGGAATGAACTTCAAAAACGAATAAATTGTGATTGGAAAAAATCAAAAAAGAGATTATAATACTTGAAAAATAAAGAACATAATCTATGCAAAATATGAATATTACACGACGCAACATACTCAAATGCTTGGGAGTCGCTGCTGGTATAGTAATGGTTCCCGGAACACTCTCCATGGCTCAGGATGCAGGCGAAGAGGAAAAACCGGAACAGCAAATCACGATAGCCGCGATCAGTTCCAGAAATGAGATTGGTCAGGTTGACGCCAATCTGGCTCACTACTCGGAATTGATTGCAAAGACAAAGGAATTGCACCCGGATGTTGACCTAATACTGTTTCCGGAAATGGGACTCGTTGGATTCGAATCCACCGGACGAATGACCGAGTTTGCCGAACCGATTCCCGGACCTGCAAGCGACAAAGCCTGTGCTCTGGCTCGTGAGCACAATGTTGCATTGGCGTTGGGCATGGCTGAGGTCGATAACGGGAAATTCTACATTACCCATTTCGTAGTGACCCCGGATGGATATGTAGGAAAATATCGTAAGATCTACTCCGTGCTGTCGAATATGGGCCGTTACTTTACCGGCGGGATGGAATTCCCCGTCTTTGAGCTCAAGGGGTTTCGCTTCGGATTCAATATCTGTTACGACAACCGCTTCCCGCTCAACGCGCAAATGGTCGTTCACAACGGTGCAGACATCATGTTTACCCCATTTGCTAACGGTACGACGACAGGCAAGCTCAGCGCCAGGCAGTGGGTTGACGATCGTGTCGGACCACGTGGTGTTGCCTGGCATCATCAGTTATATGTAATAGGTTGCTGTCATAGCGGATCAGTTTCGAAGCTTGACGGTTCCGGAACCGTGGATTACCCCGGCGGTGCCTTCGCCATCTCCCCGTCCGGAAAGTACCTTGAACGGAGCACGACAGATACCAACGATGAAGAGATTATCTGCATTACCATCCCAATGGAAGAAGTGGAGGCCCAGCGTAAAAACCGTGCATGGCATAAACGGGTGGTTAACATGGAATTGTACCGGCCATTGATTGAGGTTCCCGGTCCATAGGTGCATGTAATGTTGAGAATCCCGAATAACTGAGTGGAATTCCCTTATGGAATGAATTTCAAAAATGAATAAAAAAATTGCTATAAAAACCTACAATAAAACCGAAGTCAAATGAAAAAATTTGAAAATTCAAAAAAATCATCTCTTTCACGTCGGAAGTTTCTGGGGATGGCTGCCTCGGGGACAGCTGCATTTTATGTTGTTCCAAGTTTTGCAGTCAGCGGCTTAGGCCATACACCACCGAGCGATAGATTAAATATTGCCGGAGTTGGCGTTGGTGGGATTGGCCGTCGTGATTTGAGAATGATTACCGGTCAGAATATTGTTGCGTTGTGCGATGTTGATTGGGACTACGCAGCAAAAACTTTTAAAGATTATCCGAATGCAAAGGTCTACAAAGATTACCGGTTAATGCTGGAGCAAAAGGATATTGATGCTGTATTAATTGCAACTCCCGACCATACACATGCCATCATTGGAACCGCAGCTATGCGTGAAGGGAAACATGTTTTTATTCAGAAGCCCTTGGCTCACTCGGTATATGAAACACGTGTTTTAACAGAGACTGCCCGAAAATACAGAGTGGCAACACAAATGGGGAACCAGGGGAATTCAAGTGAATCGGTCAGGAAAGTTTGCGAATTGATCTGGGATGGAGCAATTGGTGAAATAGAGGAAGTCCATACCTGGACCAACCGTCCTATCTGGCCACAGGGTCTTGAACGGCCAACTGAAAAAATGAAAGTGCCTAAAACATTGGATTGGGATCTTTGGATAGGACCTGCAGCCATGAGACCCTATCATTCAGCTTATACACCATGGAACTGGCGTGCATGGTGGGACTTTGGAACAGGTGCTTTGGGAGATATGGGGTGCCACGTCCTTGACGTTGTTTATCAGGCATTAAAATTGAAGTACCCAGTCTGTGTACAGGGAAGTTCTACACAGGTAAATACAGAGAGCGCACCCATTGCTTCGAAGGTCAAATATGAGTTCCCGTCGCGTGAGAATATGCCTAAGCTTGCTATGCCTCCGGTAGACCTGTACTGGTACGATGGAGGGCTGATGCCTGACCGCCCGGATGACCTTGAAGATGGCATTCCTATGGGAGATAATGGGGGCGGGATCTTGTTTATTGGTTCAAAAGGGAAAATTGCATGTGGTTCTTATGGAAATAATTATGTTATGTTTCCACGTGAATTGAGAGAGAATTATTCGGATCCTGCAAAAACAATTCCCCGTATTAAGGACAATGCAGATGGCCACTGGAATGATTGGGTGCGTGCTTGCAAGGAAAGTCCTGAAAACAGGACTGAAGCAAGTTCCAATTTTGAATATTCAGGACCCTTGTCTGAGAGCGTGGTGATGGGTAATTTAGCTATCCGGCTTCAGGAACTAAATAAAAAGCTCAAATGGGATGGCGATAACATGCGCATTACCAATATCTCGGAAACTGAAACGGGAAGTGTTGTAACTACCGATAAATTTGAAGTAATCGACGGTGATCCCAGGTTCGACACAAAAAAGGTAGAAATCCTGGCGGGAGAAGCATCTGAAGAATGGATTAAGCATACCTACCGCGAAGGTTGGGCTCTATAACTGAAAATATTCTAATTCTGAAACAGTAATAATATTATGATACCGATGAAAACAATGGTAATTACAGGAGCCAGCACCGGACTTGGAAAAGTGATGGCTCTGAAGTTTGCAAAGGATGGATATA
>JAOZQY010000188.1 GCA_029931975.1 Bacteroidales bacterium
AGATCATGATGGTGGTTCCCAGTTCACCCAGACACAAGACAAATGAAAGCACAAATGCAGTGAAGATTGATGGCAGAAGCAAGGGAATAGTGATGTTGAAGAATCTTTTTATGGGTGGTATGCCAATGACCAGGGCCGCCTCGTCAAGAGAACCAGGGACTTGTTTGATACCATTCCCGATAATTCTTGCTGCGATAAAACCAAACCTTCCCACGTAGGTGATCAATAGTATAGTGATAGAGGTATAGATGAAATTGGTAGCAGGCTGGTTATAGAATTTAATAACAGCCACGCCTAAAACGGTGGAGGGTATAATGAATGTGAGTAAAAGCATTGTATTCAGGTAGGGAAAATGGAAGCGTTCTTTCATGTAGGCGACCCAGAGACCGATAGCCGAGATGAGCAATGCGCCGAGCATAGCCAGTTTTGCCGACTGGAAAATGGTTGGACCCAGAAGTTCCCAGGCCCGGGAAAAGAGGATTTCCCTGCCTGAGAGGGCTTGATGGCTTAGCATGACAAGCGGTAAAACCAGTACAACAAGCAACAATATCCACAGCAGTAAGTGGAGTATAGTTAAGCCTTTACCGACCGAATAGTGTTTTGTGCTGCTCCCTTTCACATCCACTGAGAAAAACGGAGCGTCTGACAAATACCGGTTTTCAGATAGCAGAAGCGTAAGGCAGAGTAGTACCAGCAGAAAGGATTGACTGATGGCAAGCTGGTGGTTGTAAAATGCAGAAAACTGGGTGAATATCTCCGTAGTAAAGGTGTTTACCCCGAAAAATGCAGGTACTGAGAAGTCGCTCAGACTGATAATCAGAATCAACAGGAATGAGATTGTTAAAGCCGGCCGGATGAGGGGCAGTACAATTTTTATCAGCATCGTGCGAAAAGAAACCCTCATCAACCCGGCCTCTTCCAGTCCTGAGTGAATTTGTGAAAAAGCTGTTCCGGTGATGAGCATGGCCAGTGGAAAAAGGACCAGCGTATGGACAATGATCAATCCAAGCTCCGGATTTATGGCAGAGCTATTGCCAAATAACCACTGGAACCCGTCCTTCCAGGCCACAGCAAAAATGTAAGGCGGAACAAGCAGGGGAAGCAACAACAGCAGTCTATAAAACCCCCTGAATGGGAATTTGAGTCTATAAAGCAAGAAACCACAAATTGTACCCATCAGGCTTGCCAGTAATGCAACCACGCACGAGAGCAACAAACTTCTACCAAGCAATAAAAGAGTGCTGGTATTGATAAAAGCCAATAATGTGAGCTCGTCCGGACTGCTTAGCCAACGAACAAGCAATACCAGTAAAGGCCCCAGCAACAAAAGGGTCAGTAGAACGGCCGGAACATACCGTGCAATATATCGGCTTACTCCTCCACCCATTGTTTCAGCCAGGGTTGTATCTGTTCTAATATCTCAGAGCTTTGACTGTAATCAATTTTCATGGAGATGATGTGATCCAGTGAGGGCACATCATCCGGGACCTTCGTTCCCATGATCAATGGCATCTGTGCACAGGAGATGGCCAGTTTCGCCTCAGTTTGCCGGCTTAAAAGGTAGTCCATCAACTTTTTACCGTTTTCGCTATTGGGTGAATTTTGTATCAGGCTGAGGGCATTGGGCATGATCAGGGTCCCCATGCCCCCTGCTTGCTGATCTAAAAATATATAATCCACATCACTGCTCTCCTTCTTCGCTTCAAAAGCATCATCGGTGTCGGTGAGACCAAAAGCCAACTCGGCGTTCATGACACGTTTCTTTACATCCCCATTGCTGGTTGCGATAATCACCTGGTTCTTCTTCAGATCGTTCATCCACTGTTCAGCCGGGGCCTGACCCAATACTGCGAATAGAGCAGCCATATGGAAAGTGGTTGTGCCAAACAAGGGATTGGCAATGGTAAATGCACCTTTAAACCTGGGGTGTGTAAGTTCAAGAATGGATTGTGGTAACGATTCGGACGAAATCAGGGTTTTATTGTAGATCAGTACCCGCGCTCTTGCTGAAAATCCGGTCCAGTGATTCTCCATATCTCTAAAGTGGCCGGGGATCAAATCTGTTTGAGCGGACTGGTATGGAGAGGTAATGCCTTTCGACTGCAACACAACGTTTCGCAGAGGGTCCCCGCTCCAGAACAGATCGCACTGTGCATTGTCTTTTTCGGCTATCAGCCGGTTCATCACACCGGTGGATTTAGTCTCTTCGGTATCAAATACAGCCTTAACTATGATTCCTGTTTCCTCTTCAAAATCCCTTAGAACGGGTTCTGAAAAAACCTGGTCAACCGTTGAATATACCACCACCTCATTGGAACTGTTTTTGCATCCGCTAAGAATGAAAAATATGGCTAGAGTCAAGCTAAGAATGTATCTACTCATCATCTAAAATTTTATATGGCCAATCGCCAGATTAGTTTCCCAAGAACAGTTGTTCGCTCTAATTTAAGTCCATTATTTGTATCGTAGGCCTGATTGATCACAAAATAGAAGAAACTCCCGATTTTTGGAATCCAGTTAATCCTGTAATTAACAAGAACGACATCATCCTCATTGTTCCACTGGGCAAATATACTGGTGTTTAATTTCGGGTTAAACGCATAGTCAATACGGCCTCCCAGCTCGTCGGTAATTAACGATTTTTCAGGAAGCTGGATGAAATTCCTTTGCCAATCGACCCCCATGTTTAAGTGTCTGTTGAGATTCAGACGGACAGATAGTTCATATCCCTGCCTCTTTCCGGTATAAAATTCACCGGCACTGGCTCTGACCTCTCCTGAAATCCTCCTTCCACGAAAAGATTCAAACTGAATTTCAACCCTGTTGTCCCAATACTCACCGGCAGGAATGAAGATGCTGTCAATAAGTTCAAAATCTGTGGTAGGCGCATCATATCTGTGCTGAATATTAAATTCAGCGAATTCACCACTTTTTGTTACAAAACCAAAAGGACGCCATTCATAAAAAATGGATTCTGTTTGTTTAGTTTCATTATTAATATAGTAGTTTATGTCAACGGGTTTAAATATAAGGTTTCTGAAAGAGGTCAACTTCTCAAACCGGGGATTGAACTGTAATTCGGTTGTGAATTCCTGATAATTACCGCGATTACTAAAGCCCATTTCAGGATTAAACCCTTTTTCGACGGTGGTAAATCCCAGGTCATATTCTATCACATCGTTGTGATAAGTCAGAAACAGATCATAAGAGAGATTACCTTCATTTCTTGTTTCATTCTCATCAAACAACTTCGTATCTGAAGCAGCAAAGGAGCCACCCACACGCAGGTTTTTGTCGCCAAAAAGCTCAGAGGTGGAGTAGATGAAATTCGTTCCATACACACCGTTGTATCCCTTTTCAGAGTATTTCTGGGTGGTGATGAACCCAATGCTCGATTGCTTGAATATATCCTGACTTACTTTCATCACCGAGTAGTTTGTAGTAGGGACGCTGTCACTGGCATAGGTTTGCAGGGACATCACACCTATATTGGTTTTGTCCAGTTTTCCAAAAAACTTCATTCCACCAATGATGGGCACCTCCCTGTGCTGATCAATGCCTATTCGTCTGCTATAAAAAAGACTCGTTCTTCCCACATCCATGTCGTAGTAATTCTTTCCCTTCAGGAAAAACTGTCTTTTTTCAGAATATCTTATAGAGAATCTTGTAAGATTAATCTGTTTTCGGTCCGATTCAACCTGTGCAAAATCTGTATTTATTGTGAAATTCAGTTTCAAAGTAGGGGTGATGTCGAAATTTACTTCACCGCCAATTTTGCCGGTTTTACCATTGTTTTCCGCAAACTCAAAACCTCCCAATACATAGGGATTAAGTTCGATTTTTGTTTTTTGTTCTATATTCTCCAGACCTGTTAACCGGCCGGCCTTCGAGATCATCTCCAGTTCATACAATCTCGACCAGCCCTGCCACATGACCTGTTCCTTTTTCCTTCTGATGTTGCGTTCAAAATTAATGGCCCAGATCTGGGAACTATCCTTTTTAAATTTCAGGGTACTGAAAGGGATTACCATTTCGGCAAACCAGCCCTGATCGTTTCTCTCCACCGCTACATCCCAGACCCCATTCCAGTCTTTGTTAAAATCTTTGCCCTCATCTCCTACCCATACATCAGCGAGAGCAGCGTTTGGATTAGTAACGAAAAGATATCCATTCCTGTTATCGTTAAATGGACTGATGATAACTTCAAAGTTATCATCTACCGACCAGTTAAAATCACGGGACATCTCTTTGGAGACAATCTTATCAGGTTCATTGTCATAGCACCATATACCGATATGCATTTCATTTTTAGAATAGACAATTGCCACCTCGGTTTTTTCAGTAACCGGCTCACCTTCATTTAATTCCCGCTGGGTAAAGTTGCTTA
>JAOZQY010000028.1 GCA_029931975.1 Bacteroidales bacterium
AGTAACTTGTAAAAAAAAGATCTGTGCCATGAAACAGAAAATCACTCCCATTGTGATGCTCCTGTTTATCACTTTTGGTCTTTTACAGGCCCAGGAGGCGCAAAACGATTCATCCATGGAAGATACCATCTTACTTAGGCCAATCTCGACGGGATGGGCCGATGAAGCGGTGACCATTGGGTATATTACAGCTCCTGCTACAATTAGCCTGATGTTTATATCGGCCCTGGTCAATGAATGGAACGCCGGAATAGCTGGCATCCCGGCATCGGCCATGATCCTTTTGGCTCCGCCCCTGATTTATGCCGGTGGACGTTCTGTGGACATTCGTAATGGAATCTCTCATCCCCGTGCCAAACTGGGATGGACACTCTATGCCATATCCATCCTTCCCACCTCCCTGGCACTCTATGGCTTTACCACAGACTGGGGAGCCACTCTCCCCCTGACCATTGCCAGCGGGCTCCTTGGTACGGCAAGTATAATTGCCATGACCAGCTATGCATTTTCAAGGGCTGAGATGGCAAGAGAGATGAATACAAATAAAACCGCCTCTCTTCAGCTGGGCCTCTCCCCCCTTCAAGGCGGGGCCATGGCTACTGTAATATTAAAATTTTAATATCTACTGTCCTCTAACTGAACAATTCCAACAACTCATTCTCAGACAAGGATTTCAAAGGATTGTTTGAGCTCACAAAAGTTTCTGCAAGCTCGCGCTTACGCTCCTGCAGGCCCTGAATCTTCTCTTCGATGGAGTCTTTGGAGATAAAGCGGTAAACAAATACACTGTTCTCCTGTCCAAATCGGTGAGCTCGGCTTAATGCTTGCATTTCCGCAGCAGGATTCCACCAGGGATCAAGAATAAAGACATAGTCGGCAGCGTACAGGTTGAGTCCTACCCCACCGGCTTTCAGGGAGATTAAAAACAAGGAACACTTGCTTTTGGTCTGGAAATTTTTGACGGCCTCCTCCCGCTGTTTTTGATTCCTGGAACCAGTAAGATAAGCATAGCCTATTCCATCCTCTTCCAGCTGTGATTTAAAAAGATCCAGGTGCTTTACGAATGAGGAAAAGAGAAGAACCTTGTGTCCTTCGGCTATTACACTCTCAATATTCCTGTATACTTCCGAAAACTTTCCCGAATCTTGCCCTTCATATTCTTCAAGCATATCCGGATGATTAGCAATCTGCCGAAGACGGGTCAATGCCGATAGTATTATCATGGAAGAACGCTCCTTTCCTACCTCCTCAAAGTTCTCCAGTATGGCATTGCGCACCCGGGATTTTTCCTCCTCATATAGTCTCTTCTGAGATTCGCTCATATTCACATAACGAACCTGCTCATAAAGCGGAGGAAGCTCACGGGCAACCTCCTCTTTTGTGCGTCTGAGGATAAAAGGATTAATCAATTCCTTGAGCTTCTCCTCCCGAGCCTCATCTTTTTTCTTTTCAATGGCCTGCACAAAACTGCGTTTAAAAAACCCGAGTGTCCCCAGCAGTCCCGGATTCACAAAATTGATCTGCGACCAGAGATCGGTCAATGAGTTTTCAATGGGTGTACCAGTAAGGACCACCTTATGCTCGGACTGCAAGGTGACAATAGCATTGTACAACTTGGAAGAAGGGTTCTTGATCATCTGGCTCTCATCCAGGATAATGTAATGAAAGCGAAAGTCTGAAAGTTGCATACTATCCTGCCGTACTGTATGGTAGGTTGAAATCACCAGGTCATAATAGGAGAAATTGCTTAATTCGCGGTTTCGTTGAGTGCCTATATGCATCAGTATTTTTAATGCCGGGGCAAACTTGCGGCATTCTCTGAACCAGTTATGCATAAGCGAAGCCGGTACAACGATCAGCGAGGTATGCTTCCGGGATACAGCATTAAACATCGAGAGCTGTCGCCCAACTATACTGTTCTCCTGATTCACCAGTCCGGAACCCGGCTCTGTTCCCTCTTCCTTTGATCGCAATAGTACAGCGATGGCCTGCAGGGTCTTTCCAAGGCCCATATCATCGGCAAGACAGCCTCCAAAGCCATTCTTTTGCAGTAAGCATAACCACCTGAACCCCTCAACCTGGTAAGATCTGAGTGATGCATTCAGGCCTTCCGGAAGTTTCATTTCAGGTAAAGATTCCACCCTGTTCAGCGCTTCCAGCTTTTTCAGGGTTTCGGTTTGAAAGCCCCTAACTGACTTATCCACCAAGGAAAAGTGCTGTTTATGTATCCGGATTCGTTCTCCGGTGGATTTTCCAAATTCAAACATGGCGCGATAGCGTGCAAACCACTCTTCCGGCAATATAAAAATTTTTCCATCAGGTAACTCATAGGCTCTGTTTCCCTCCAGGATATGGCTCTTGAGAGATAAAAACGGAATCTCCAGCCTACCCAGCCTGACCACTCCGTATATATCAAACCAATCTGCTTTCTCCCGGGAATCAATATCCAAGTCGATCCTTTCCAGATAATATTCACTATTCAGCCTCTGGCTGATTTCAATACCCGAATCCTGCAAAAAGGAGCCATACTCATTGACAAAATTAACCGCTGTGTATATGTCACTTTCATCACCTTTATTAAACTTATGATTTAAGTAAAAGTTAGTCTCATCCCCGGACCGGAGTCCCACTTCATTCAACTCGCTCACAAGCTGCTGCTCCCAGGCCTCATCCCGTTCAAATTTTTCAAAAGCATTGTTTTCTTTCTCTCCCAGGTATTTTACAAAACACCTGGTAGGACTGTTACGAGAAATGATATAATCATTATAATGAAGAGCCAGGATCCAGACCGGCTTATTGGAAAGCCCCATCTCAAGGATCAGTTTGGCTTTCCTGCCGGGAGTTATTGTCCTAACCTCGAAACCTTCGGTCAGTGTATTGAAGTCTCTGAGTGTATTACGGACAAAGGATGCAAAGTATTTCCTTTCTGATTGGGGGGGGATCAGGATTCTTTCCCTGCTCATAAAAGGCAAAAGTTTTTTGCCATCTATATCACTTATAAAATAGAGAGTCGTCCCCAGGATAATTGATGTGGGATCATTGCTTACAATCTGAATCGGAGCATCCTTCAGGATCAGTTGATGATCACCGTGAATTAGGGAAAGGGCATAGGACAATTGTTCTTCATACCGAAAACTAAACACGGGAGTGGCAGGTATACGCTCCAGGTGAAGGAAATCCTCAGGAAAAATGTTCCGGCTGCTCTTATCCTTTAAAAAAACAGGGATGCGATTCTCCCTTGCAATTTCCAGGATGGCATAGAGCTTTTTCTCAATATAGGGTCTGATATGATTAATGATGATCGGCCGGTCAACCTGATCTTGAAATTGTTTAACGGTCTTATGTTTGGAAAAAATACGGTGAAGACTTCGGTCGCTATACTCATCCACCAGTTGAAGCACTTCCCTCTGCATAGGGCTCAGGCGCTGATAGGCACTGGTGGAGCTATCGTTCTGAACATACTCCCCCAGGGAATAGAAATCTTTTCCCGGCTCCTTCTCCAGAACCTGTGGCTGCAGAAGACTCCCCCATAAACGATGCGGCATATAACCCAAAGCAAATCGACTCTCCCTCATTCCAGAAACTTATTCCGCTTATCACCCAGTTTGAAATCTGAATCTGTTCCATTGCTCCAAACTGTAATCATCATAAAATCTCCTCTTTTCATCTGGTTTACCTGGTCCTCCCCATCCTCTTTCGCGCTTTCAGACATGGCACTTCTCGCTGCTTCCTTGGCCAGTTTCGGGGGAACATATACAAGGTAAAGATAGCTCATATCGAGACCCTGTTCACCCTGAATCAGCAATTGTCCCAGGGTAGATTCCACATTCATCAAGGGAATATTGATCTTTGAGTCCATCAGAGTAAAACTGTTCCTCACCGTTGCAAACCTGACATTATTCAGATCCTTGCTGTCCAAAAACTTTCCTGCCGCCTGAAGGGGTGTGAAATTTATCAGCGCACCATCATTTACCGTCACATTGAACGCCGCTGTGCTAGAGGGCATATCCACTTTCAAATCCGGAGTAATAAAGATCTCGGCCAGGCCCCTCGCATCAACGACCCCCTGAAAATTATCCTTGAGCATAAAAGTGGTATCTTCCGACTGAAGTTCCAGGTTCAGGTCACTGATATCAATTCCTTTAAGATCCAGCTCGGCACTAATGGAATACATAGTTGAATCAGATACATTTAACTGCCCGTTAAATTCCAGAGTACCCCTGCCTTCAGGAGAGGTTATTAGCCTGTCCAGGTAAAAAATCTTTTCCCTGCTCGATCTGAATTTACCATTCATCCCATAGATCGTGTTTTTTCCATAGCGCAACTCGCCAATATCTATTATGAAATTGATACTTGGATAAGTAAGCTCGTAGAGTCGCAAAGGAGCACTATGCTCAATAGTGTCAGGGACCTCTGTTTCTTTCGCCTCATCGAGATGCCGGTAATTGAGTAGCTGGTTGAAATCCAGCAAATCGGAATATAACTCAATACTACCATAGATATTCTCCACCACCGAATCCGTAAAATTCCCAAGAGACGCGGATAATTTCATGTTATTCTCACCCACACTACCCTGAATATTCTCGATTAGCAGCAGGTCTCCCTCTCTTTCAATCTGGATTATAAAATCCTTGAACCTGCTTGGGTAGTACCTGAAGCCCCAACCAAGATTCTCAATATCGAGAGCGAAATCCATAGAAACACTATCATAAACCAGGCCGGCAGCCGGTGCTTCAACCTTGCCAGTCAACCTGAAATCCTCCAGATACTCAGAGCTGTATTCCTGCGGCAGCAAAAACTCCCTATTAATCGTGAAGAGATCCTCAGCTCGCAGCATGTTTGATGAGATATCAAAATCCAGGGCCACCATTCCCCCTGAATCGACTCGGCTAAGGGCGCCATAGTTGGCCAGTATTCCTGACAAATCAAAAGAGCTCTCCCCGATGGTTCCTCCCAGGTGATGCAAGCTTATGGAATCAGAAGCAAAACTCAGGGATGCATTAACATTTGAAATATCGGCATATATGGGAAGCGATATTCCAAAACTATCAATGAAGATCTCCATATCAGGAATGGAATCCCATTGAAGGAACTTATCCAATTGCCTTTTTTCCACATCGACCCCGGCACTTAAATAAAATGCCCGGATCTTCTCTCCAAGCATATTCGTAATGGCAGTATCTCTGATTATTTCAGCAGGAGAAAAAAGCTCCGAGGATATGGAAATATCTGCACTTACATCTCTGTTAAAGTCGAAAAAGTAGAGTAGCAGATTTTCGGTTGAGACTCCAACATTAAAAGCATTGCCATTAAATTTCACAGCCAGCTTCTCAGTTCCCAACATGTTTTCACGCAAGACAATTTCTCCCTGAACAGCCGATACACTATCCTTCGTTAAGCTGTCCTGATTTATCACAAAGGCAATATCATTTAAAACCGCCGACATTGATCCTTCACTATTCAGGAACTGCCCTGTTTCCGTGTTTACCTTTCCCTTGAGTTTTCCCTTTAAAGCCACAGCTCCGGAAAAATCACTCAGCAAGCCTTTGTTGAACATCTCCTCAATACCTTCCAGATTTACAGCAGCATCTATTTCAATGCTTACTTCAGGTGTCTTAAAATTACTTACTGTTAAATTGACGTTTATCCTTCCTTCAGGAAACTTCGCTCGAAATCCCGTTAAATTTAAAAATCCTTCGCTCAAGTCGCTTTTTCTTCCATTGCTTGCAAACATTTCAAAGGAAATACCTGTCACATTTTGATCCAGTGATTTAATTCTGAAGCCAAGCTCTTTTGCATTTCCATTCACACGGATAACAGGCAATTCATCATCTCCAAGATTTCCCTGCATGGTACCATTCAGGTGGATGCTTCCTCCTCCAATCTGCTCAATCTCATCCAGGTCAAGAATCCCACGGAAAAGAAAATTCAATAGCTCCAGGCCCTCATTGCTTGCAGTATATGCAAAATCGACCCTGGGAGTCTCTTTTAAATCCAGGCTCCCCCAGGTTTCAAACTCAAGTCCGGATACACTTAAACGACTGGGCTCAACTTCGACCAGATGGGCCTCAGGATCGAAGGAAATACTCCCGTTCAAATAAACATTTTTATCTATTTGTTCATTGAATGTGTGATACTTAACCGTATTTATATCAATATCTACTTCAATTGCCGCCCTGACTAATCCCTGGAGGTAGCTAAAGCTACTCTCCAGGCGGTTTACTTTGGCACTGAAATGTTCTTCCAGCACCTGGTTATTCATACTGACAGAGATATTTACCAGTTCCATTTTATCCAGATCGATGGCAAACGCGGATCCGGGCTCTTCTTCCTCCCCGGGACTTTGCTCCCCAAAGCTCATCCCCAGAGCATTCTCAAGATTACTGACGCTATCGGCATATACCTCCATATGAACAAAACCTTCTATCAACCTGGCTTCCGAAACCATTATCCCTCCCCTGATTAGCTCGACCAGGTCCAGCGTCACATGAATCTCGTCCAGGGCAAAAATGGGCTCCTGGCTGCCTGTATCTTTCCGCTGTGCTTTCTCATAATATTTTACCTCGCGGAGCTGAAGGGTAACATCCGGGAAATTCAAAAATGGAATCAGATTCATCTTCTCCATCTGCACCTCCCCGGGTTGCTGCTCATTCAGATAGCTTACAGCTTTTCTCATAAAATATTCCCTTCCCAGGTAAAACACCAGGGTAATAAGCAGAACCAGTGAGACAAAACCAAGAATTGTCCAGCCTCCTATTCTGAATATCCTGCCTTTTCGTTTAGCCATATTTCAGAAATGATGATTGTTTTCCGAAATTAACAATAAGCAGACAATCTGCACGAACCTTTTGACGAAATGATTCGTATATAATCTTGAATATCCCTGCATCTTATTGTATTTTTGCAGGATAACTAAGTCACCCTATGAAAAAACGAAATTTTTTGATTGCAGCTACGCTTGTGATGTCCATGGTAATTGTTCCATCATGCGACTTTATTGAAGAGTGTGGAACCTGCGAGCTGGTAACAGAGGATGCTGATGGAAACAAGACCTACGGCACACCCCTTCCATTTTGCGGTGATGACTTAACTGAAAAGGATAATGAATCGCCTGTAACTATCAACGGTATAACCACATATTGGAACTGCTACTAGGCCCTGACCCCAACGATCACCACATCATCTACCTGCTCAACCTCTTTCCGGTAATCAGCAAATACTTCATCCAGGCGCTTCCCCTGTTCAATCATGGGAAGATTCTGGATATGCACAATCAGGTTCCTAAAATTCTTGGTCAGGAATTTTTTCTCCTTTGGACCTCCAAACTGGTCAGCAAATCCATCTGAGAAGGTATAGAAAGTATCCCCCTCCTTTAATTCTAACTGATGTAGTGTAAATGGGTCCATCACTTCGTGTATGGCCACCGGCATTTTATCGCCCTTAATCTGCGTCAGGACACCATCCGACACCAGGTAAAGAGGATTATTTGCTCCGCTGAACTGTAAGTGCTTTGTCTGGCTATCGAACAGGCAAATAGTCATGTCCATTCCATCCTTAAGGATACTCCCACTATCCTGCTTAAGGGCTTCTATGATTTTATCACGCAATTCATTCAGAATCGAATCCGGACGAGTGATCTCATTTGAAATAATAATCTCATTTAAGAGGCTGACTCCCAGCATACTCATAAATGCCCCGGGAACTCCATGGCCTGTACAATCGGCTGTGACAATCATATATTTTCCCTCCACCTCTTCTGCCCAGTAAAAGTCTCCGCTTACGATATCCCTCGGTTTAAATAGCACAAAATGATCAAGATTGTGTGAGAAGAGTTCCATGGTTGGAAGAATGGCTGTCTGAATCTTCTTTGCATACTCGATACTATCGGTAATATGTTTCTTTTGATAGGCAATCTGGTCTCTCTGGGCCTGCAGCAAAACATTTGCTCTTTTCTTGAGCAGATAATTTCGCCAGATAAAATAAGCCAGGCCAAACAAAAGCAGTAATGCCAGAGCTGCTGCCAGTATGATGATTTTCTGTTTCTGAATCGCCTCCGCCTGCACCACAATTTTTTCATCCTGCTTTCTGATCTCTGTCTCTTTTTGCGTAATAGCCTCCTCTTTTTCCCGGATGCTGAGTTCCTGCTTGGCCAGAATCTCACGCTGTTGATTCACCTCCTTGATCTGAGTCTCAATGGTGGTGCTTTGCTCTTTGATTTCTCCTTCCTGTATCTGAAGCACTGCGGTCTTTTCCAGAATCTCAGCTTCCCGCTCCTCTATTTCACCTCTTAACTTATTTAGGGTCTTCCTGTTATCGCCTATTAACACTTCCTGGTCGCGAATCTGATCCTGTTGCTGTTCAATTAACAGGTACTGCTGTTCGGTAATGCTTTTCTCAAGTTCCAGTTCATCTTCTGTAACCTCATACAGGGATTCCCAATCTTCCCTGGTCTTAATAGCATGAGCCAGAAAGGATTCATTTACATAGAGACCCTCCCGGAGCATTAACTCCTCATTTGCCTCAAACTGTGGCTCACCATCAATTACCACGAAATTGATCATAGATGAACGGAAGGGGTAACCTTCGGATATCAAAAGCGTATTGGCTCCTCTGGTCTTCTTTATAACTTCATCCATCTCAAAGCCATCCTCCCGATTCAGAAAGACAAGCTGTCCTGGTTCAAGTTTTTCAATATCGGTACATACTCTGATCCGGATTGGTAAGCCCTGAATCTCCTTACGGGTCTTCGACAATTTCTCCAGGTCAAAGAAAAGATCCGTATCATTATCAAGAAGGGTTATCAAAAAATCCTCACGCCCCTGCTCAGCATCGTTAAAAAGAACATACCTGGAGATGTCAAGTATATACAGGGCACGGGTTTCATTGGTAAATCCCTCCTGTGCCAGCACAAGGGGTGCAGACAAAAAAAATAATACCAGGAAGACCAGATTCCTGAAGCTTTTCACAGATCCCAAATTCAATATTTAGTGGTCAAATTAACTATTTTTTTTTACTATTGCAGCATAGACACGCCTCCCGATGAACCTATTAATCGTTATCCTCTGCATTTTTGGAGGCTCGATACTTCTGCTTTTTCTTCCATTTAAAGGAGCTCACTCCTACACCCAGCCTCGTCCGGAAAAAAGGATTCATGAGGGTGATGTTGTATTGTCGAGAAGAATGCTCATTCCCGGCAGCGATGCCTACAAAGCCTATTACCAGTGTCGCCCGGAGTTCCGAGATGCAGATGATCGTTCAAGGAAAACTCCCGGTCTGCTGGACAGGCAGTCCCGGTTTTTTCATGCCGAAACCTTTGCCGCTGCAAAAGCCAACTTTGAGTTGATCGACTACATGGGAGCACTCACCCACGGTTCAAAAAGCGCAAATCTTGTTACTTCAGAATTATTGACCGCCGAAGCCCTAAAGGTGAACCCGAACAAAACTTCACGTTTTATTTCTACCTGGTTAAAAAAAACCGGAGCCCACAGTGTTGGATTTACACGCCTGGAAGACTATCATCTCTACTCACATAAAGGAAGAGGGCCCCATTCAGGAAAACCCATCATCAAAAAGCATGAATATGCCATCGCCCTAACCGTTGAGATGGATCACAGGATGATGCAATCGTCGCCCCGGGGAAGCACAGTTATGGAATCATCCGAACAGTACCTGCAATCGGGGGTTCTTGCCCTGAAGCTGGCCGCCTGGATCAGAGAGCTTGGATATGAGGCAAGGGCCCATATTGATGGCAACTACGAAGTGATTTGTCCCCTCGTGGCCATGGATGCCGGATTGGGAACCATAGGAAGAATGGGACTTCTGATGACCCCCCGTCTTGGTCCGCGGATCAGAATATCAGTAGTTACCACCAATATGCCGGTGTCCTGTGAAGATCATAAACCCGACAGAACCACTCTCCATTTTTGTCAGCTCTGTAAAAAATGTGCAAGAGTTTGTCCCTCAGCTGCCATCCCCGAGGGTCCCCGTGAAATCATAGAGGGACAGGAGCGTTGGCAGATAAATTCAGAGAAATGTTATCACTTCTGGACCACCTCGGGAACCGACTGCGGTATGTGTATGTCAGCCTGTCCATTCAGTCACCCCGATAACCCATTTCACCGCTTTATCAGGTGGGGTATAAAAAATAATTTGTTTTTCCGACATCTGGCAGTTAAATTGGACGATCTGTTTTATGGCCGGAAACCGGCCATAAAACCATTACCTGACTGGACAGGTATAAGAGAAAGATAATGACTATCACTTCCTATATAGCCCTTGGAGTAATCCTCCTGATGATTGTAGCTCTGATTCGGGAAATTCTGCGTCCCGGTCTGATTCTCTTTGCGGCCCTGGTTATTTTCATGGTAACCGACATTATCTCTGCAGAGGATGCCCTGTCCGGGTTCTCCAACAAGGGAATGATTACCGTAGCCCTGCTTTTCCTGGTAAGTGAAGGGGTGAAAGAGTCGGGGGTCCTGGCCCGTGTGGGACGATATATTCTTCCTAAAAAGCGCAAACCCATTTCTAGGCTGCTGATGCAGATTATGATCCCCGTAGCAGGCATCTCAGCATTTCTCAATAACACACCCGTGGTGATCATTTTCGGTCCCATGTTAAAAAAATGGGCCGATAAACTGAGCCTGCCCTCCCAAAAATTCCTGATCCCCCTCTCCTATGCCACCATTTTCGGTGGTACATGTACCCTTATCGGCACATCCACCAACCTGCTGGTTCATGGTATGATGCTCGACCGGGGAATGGAAGGCCTGGGAATGTTCGAACTGGCCAAAGTGGGGCTCTTCATGGTCTTTTTTGGCTTCATCTACATGAACCTCTTTGCTAACCGGCTCTTGCCGGGAGAAAAGATCCCCAGGTTTAGTTTCCCCAACGATACCAGGGAATATTATTTTGATCTCTACCTGCCAAAAAACTCCAACCTCATTGGAAAAGAAATTGAAAAACGAAAGCTTCCCGGCCTGGAGGAATTCTCGGTACGTACTGTAATCAGAAACGATAAGCACATTCGCATTTCAAACACCCCCTTCCTGCTGGAGGCCGATGATAAGTTAATTGTTGCCGGAAGTTCTGAAAATGTGGGCTATCTGACCCGGGCCACAGAGGTGAAGTTGAAAGCCCTGGAAAATGTGGCTCCCGATTTCCTGAAAAAATCACTGCGACAGGTGGAAGTGGTAATTGCTCCCCGCTTTCCCGGTATTCAGCGAACACTGAAAGAGTTTGACTTCTTTGGCCACTACAATGCTGAGGTTATGGCTGTGCATCGCAATGGTGAACGTATTACCACCAACCTTGATAAGCTTGAATTTAAGGCTGGTGATAACCTGATGCTTCTGACCACAGAAGATTTTACCAGGTACTGGGGCGAATCCAGGGTCTTTTATATGGCATCCGAAATTGGTGAGATGGACAACTCCAAGGATCGAAGGAGAAGATGGATAGCTATGATTCTTGTTTTCCTGATGATCGCAGGAGCAACTCTCGGTCAATTCATCCCGGTGCAGGGGAAAAATCAGTTTGACATGTTCTTCTTCGCTGCCATTACAGTTGTCCTGATGGCTCTGATGAAAATATTTTCAGCGAAAAAATACACCAAACCCATCAACTGGGATGTGCTGATCACCATTGCCTGTGCCATTGGTATCAGCCGTGCTCTTCAAAACTCAGGAGCTGCAGATTTCATTGCACGCAGCACCATCAATATTTCAAAAGGTTTTGGGCCACTGGGGGTTATGGCAGCCATATTTATTATTACCAATATCTTCACCGAAATCATTACCAACAATGCAGCTGCGGCCATCACCTTCCCCATCGCCTATGCAGCAGCCACCCAGCTTGGAGTAGACCCCAGGCCCTTTTTTATTACCATATGCATAGCTGCTTCGGCTAGTTTTTCAACCCCCATAGGCTATCAGACCAACCTGATTGTCCAGAGTATTGGCAACTATAAGTTCAGTGACTACTGGAAAATAGGTTTGCCCCTCAATATCCTGGCATTGATCATCTCACTGCTGGTTATTCCTCGTTTCTGGCCCTTTTAGTGCTTAAGCACCGGGCGCTTAGTACCCTGCCGCCTGTCCGTCTTTTCTGGATTCGGAGGCACCAAAATAAACCCCCTTCTCCTTATCCCACATTATGGCCTGGTACCCACCATAACCACCTGTAGAACTCTGAACCTGGTGACCACGATCCAACAAAGCACGAATACTTTTATATGGGATTCCCGACTCCAGGTTCACAACTCCCCCGTCAGTCATGTTTGTCCCCGTTGGCTGAGATGATCCATCATGACGTATTCGCGGAGCATCTCCGGCCTCCTGTAAATTCATTCCAAAATCGATCATATTAACAACTATCTGGGCATGACCCTGGAGCTGCATGGATCCTCCCAATACCCCAAAACTCATAAATGGCAGGTATTATGGTGTGAAAAGGTCTCTTTCCGGGCTCATACATATTGAAGTGTCCCTCCTCCAGGGTGAACAATTCACCACGGTCCTGCAGAATAAAACCCAGTCCCGGGGGACACATCCCTGAACCAAGACCCCTGAAATTGCTCTGGATCAGGGAAATCATATTCCCCTCTTCATCAGCTACAGTAAAGTAAAATGTATTTCCGTACTCCATCTCGCCAGCATCCAGGTTACGTGATGCCCTGACCATTGGGAGGAAGCTCCCATATATCGTAGCCGCGATAATTTATACTTAACGGTTCGACCCACTCAGAACGATGACTGGCCAGATCCTCATAGGAAACATTAGGATAACTGCTCAGGGATCTGGCGTTGCCAGCCCAGTAATGAGCAATAAGTTCCGTTACAGGAAAACCTTCCCTGGCATAAGTAATGGTTGGTTTCAGTATCTGATCCATTTCCATAGTCCCAAACTTCTTATTCAATTCAAACCAGCCATCCACACATCCTGGTACTGAAACTGGAAGTGGACCAAAAGCAGGAATTTTATCATAATCATTCTGCCTGAAATAATCGATGGTCAGTGAACGGGGCGACCTGCCGCTGGCATTCAGCCCATACAATTTCTTTGTTTTAGCATCCCATAGAATCGCAAACAGATCTCCACCCACTCCATTCCCGGTAGGCTCCACCAGTCCAAGCAAGGCATTTGCCGCAATGGCAGCGTCAATGGCGTTTCCGCCAGCTTTCAGAATATCCAGCGCCACCTGGGTGGCCAGGGGCTGACTCGTACAGGCCATTCCATGCTGTGCAATCACTTCGGACCGAGTTGCAAATGCTTCTCCTGTAATCCTGTCCTGAGCAAAAGTGACAGTAAACAACAGAAACAGGCTTAAACTAAAAAATAGATTTTTCATGTTTTCTATATATGTCTTCTTGAACAATATGGGCAGTAAAATACAAAAAACCCTGCCCACAATGGTGAACAGGGTCTCATATTATTTTTCTCCCCAGGCACTTGGCGCCAGGCACTATTTCCCTTTCAACTTATACACCCTGACCCAGTCAATCTCCATTGCAGAAGGAAGTCCGTTTTCATCGGCATCTTTCTTCAGGTTGGATGAGAAGTTGATATACATCTCCTCCTGTGGCACTCCCGAGGTTTGAGTTTTAAATACTTTGCCATTAATTTTCCAGGTTAGCTTATTGGGTGTCCATTCCAGGGTATATATGAAATATTCATCAGCATACTTGGCTCCCCCTGTTTTTGAGAGGGCCTTATGGGGGGATGAACTATTTCCCCAGAAGAAATTAGAATAGATTTTTCCATTCTCGAACCTGACCACATCTATATGAGGCAACATGGTCTCAGACACCATCCAGAATGCCTGAGCCACTGAGCCTCCAGCCAACTTTATTTTAGCATTGAAAACACCATACTTCTGCTTAAAGCTCCTGGCTGTACTGATCATACCCGAAGTATAATCAAATACTTCGCGAACAAATCCCTGCTCCGATCTCCACACCAGTCCTTCCGCTTTACCTGCCCTGGTTACAATCCGCACCTTGTTATCGTAAAATTCAATGTTCTCCCCATTGGTGGGAAAACTCTTATCATCCTCCATGGCAAAAGGTTCCTCCACGCTTTTCTCACCCCAATAGTTCTGAGTCATCCATTTGCTTCCATCCAGCTTACTTTCATTGAATTTTTCATCGAAAGTGAGATCCCACCTTTCTATCTCTTTGAAGGGGTACTTCTTTTTGGTTTTGAAATACCACTTAACCTTTTCTGATTTCTTCAGAACAGCATATTCAGTTTCCTTATGGTATTCCGCCGAATCCTTGTATTCACTCTTCTTGATTTTCTTTTTTCTCAATGCAAAATCGCTAGATTTCACCTCCTTCTCAAGGTCCAGGTAATGTTTCAGTTCGTCTGAAGTTTCATAATCCTTATATGCTTGATAGTTAGCACGTAGTTGATCATCTGCCGCCTCCACCTTCTCAGTCCCGGGAATCATCCCAAGTAAAAAACTTAAACTTGCCATAACTATATCAAATCTGAAACAGGTTAATACTCAATATATAGTGATTAAAGATATAAAAAAATCATCTCCTGTAGGCTGTTCTTCTGCTTTTAAAATAGTACACCCCCTGTACTGAAATAATGAACTGGGAGTATCTGGAAAAGAGATATTTCCCACTGATATTAAAGTCCCACTTTGGCGCCATTCTCAACTCTAATCCTGCTCCCAGGTTAGCTCCCAATGCAAAGTCCGATTCGTCAGTGACAGTCTCATTTCCAGTAAGCACAATAGCTTCAAAATTTGAATCCAAATAGGTCGCATTCCCACCCCCAAAAGCTATAGCTTTAACGGTGCCTTCCGTAAGAATAGTATACTGGAAATCCAAATCACCCTGAAACATCAGATTTGTTAATACATACATCCCTGTTTCAAGCTTGTAGCGATTATAGGCTGTCACAGATGGAACAATATGAAAGGTACTTGCCTTATTCAATGCCAGCCAGGTCTTCACGACAATGCCCGGATTGCCCGTCTCTCCATAATTAAACTCAGCCCCCGAGGAGAAAGTTAATCCACCACCAATACGGTGAATCTGCCCGTAGCTGTTTAGTTCGGCTAACAACAGGACTGCAAGGAATATTGAAATTTTAAAGAAGACAGAAGTTTTCACTTAACTTAGTTTTAGATTTGTAATTCTACGCAACCAGGACAAAGTAGTTTCAATTTTTCTTATTAAATCCTTCCATTAAACAGTGTTTCAACTTTCTAGGAAAAATGAGTTGTTCGCGTTAAAAAAGTGCTAAATTTGTGCTTCTAAAATAACATTTTTTATTGCATAAAACAGCTTTCTAGTAATGGCAAAGATGATTGGCAAAATCATACAGGTGATTGGACCTGTAGTTGATGTGAGCTTTGAAGAAACAGGGGAGAAACTTCCCAGTATTTATGAAGCCCTGGAAATTGAACGTGAGGATAACCAGAAATTGATTATTGAAGTTCAGCAACACGTAGGTGAACATACCGTAAGAACCATTGCTATGGATTCAACTGATGGTCTTCAGCGTGGAATGAAGGTTGTCGCCACCGGCGAACCTATCAAAATGCCTAAAGGTGAAAACGTTAAAGGGCGCTTGCTGAATGTTGTGGGCGAAGCCATCGATGGAATTGGAAAAGTTGATTCCAGCGATGGATACCAGGTGCATAATCATCCCCCAAAATATGATGAGCTGTCAACTGAAACCGAAGTGCTTTTTACCGGGATCAAGGTGATTGACCTGCTGGAGCCCTATTCAAAAGGTGGGAAAATTGGTCTCTTTGGTGGTGCCGGTGTAGGCAAAACGGTAATCATCATGGAGCTGATCAATAACATTGTCAAGAAATATGAGGGCACCTCTGTTTTTGCAGGGGTAGGTGAAAGAACCAGAGAAGGAAACGACCTGCTTCGTGAAATGATCGAATCGGGTGTTATCAAATATGGAGAAGCCTTTGAAAAGAGTATGGAAGATGGCTCATGGGACCTGGATAAAATCGATCGTGATGAGCTGGAAAAGTCCCAGGCCACACTGGTGTTTGGCCAGATGAATGAACCCCCCGGAGCACGTGCCACGGTTGCCCTGTCCGGCCTCACAGTCGCAGAATCCTTTCGCGATGGTGATGAGGAAAGCGGTGGTAAGGATATTCTCTTCCTGGTGGATAATATTTTCCGTTTCACACAAGCTGGTTCCGAGGTATCAGCCCTTCTGGGACGTATGCCCTCAGCGGTGGGATATCAACCTACCCTGGCCACTGAAATGGGTTTTATGCAGGAACGAATCACCTCAACCAAGCGGGGATCAATCACATCTATCCAGGCCATTTACGTGCCTGCTGATGACCTGACCGACCCTGCGCCTGCTACCACATTTGCCCACCTGGATGCGCAAACTGTACTGAGTCGGAAAATTGCATCGCTGGGTATCTATCCGGCTGTGGATCCACTGGATTCCACCTCCAGGATTCTGAAGGCCGATATTGTGGGTGATGAACATTACAATACAGCACAACGCATTAAAGAACTGCTGCAGCGTTACAACGAACTGCAGGATATTATTGCCATCCTTGGTATGGATGAACTCTCTGAAGAGGATAAGCAGGTGGTTCACAGGGCCAGGCGCGTATCCAGGTTCCTCTCACAACCTTTTCATGTGGCAGAACAGTTCACAGGAATTCCCGGAGTATTTGTGAATATTGAAGATTCCATCAAAGGTTTCAATATGATCATGGATGGTGAGGTAGATAAATACCCTGAAGCCGCTTTCAACCTGGTGGGGACCATTGAGGAAGCCATAGAAAAGGGTAAAAAAATGCTTGCCGAAACCAAAGCTTAAAGAGGTATGTTGCTTGAGATTATTGCACCGGATCAAAAAGTATACTCAGGAGAGGTGAACCTGGTTCAGGTTCCCGGTTCAAAGGGTTCATTTGAGATCCTCAGAAATCATGCTCCCATTATCTCTACTCTTGAACAAGGAAAGATCAAGATTGTTGATAATAAAGGAAGAACCACCTTCTATGAAGTGGACGGTGGGGTTATTGAAGCAAAAAATAATAAAATCATAGTTCTTGCAGAAACAGCAAAGTCATAATCGCCTGAGGAGCATCTCTAAACAGGTAATATCTTTTGCGTGCATCTTATTTTTATCATTTGCGTTCAGCTCCTTCAATGTAATCCGTGTAAGCACGGTTACCTTCACTTCTGAGGATGGTCTTCAGGTCACAGCCGACGAGTATGTCATTGAACCCGGCAATCCCTATGTCCTGCTATTTCACGAACAGGGCTCCAGCAGAGGAGAATTTAAAACCATAGCCCGCAGGCTGTGTAAATTGGATTACAATTGCCTTGCTGTAGATCTTCGCAATGGCGGTAATTCCAACTTTGTATCCAACGAGAGCGCCAAGGAATTCAATAAGAGTAATCTGGAATCCGGCTTAAGTGGTATTGAACGGGATATGATGGCGGCCATCAATTACGTCATTGAAAAATCCGAACTCCCCGTAGTTCTTTTCGGTAGTGGTGCCAACGGCTCACTCAGCCTGAAAATAGCTGTTACAGAGGAAAATGTGAGAGCAGTTGTGGCCCTGAGCCCGGGGGAATACTTTCTACCTGAAATCAAGATCCAGGACACCATTGCAGCTCTGCAAAAACCAGTCTTTATCTCATCCAGCAAAGCAGAGTTTCCCTATGTTTCTGAGCTGGCCTCAGGCATTAATGAAAAATATATTAGCCTTTTCGAGCCCAAACAGGGACCTGGAGATCGCGGTACTGCATCCCTCTCGTTGGATTATGAGCAAAATACAGAGTACTGGATTGCCTTGATTCTCTTCTTCAATGAACTTAAGTAGATGGTTAGATTCCTGATTGTCCGATTCAGCTCTATCGGGGATATCATTCTGACCACTCCTGTGGTCCGCCATCTGAAAAAGCAGGTAGAAGATGTCGAGATTCATTACCTCACCAAGGCAGCTTATGCCTCCCTGTTAGAGGCCAATCCATTCATAGATAAGGTCCATTCCTTCAATGGCGATATGAAAGCCTGCATTGCTTCTCTCAGGAAAGAGAAAATTGATTATGTCATTGATCTTCATCATAATGCTCGTTCAGCCCGGATTAAATACGGGCTAAAGCGGATCGCTTTTACGGTGGATAAACTTAACTGGAAAAAGTGGCTCTATGTCACATTTAAAAGGGATCGTATGCCTGACATGCATATGGTCGATCGAAATCTTGATACCATTCAATCCTATATAGAATACCGGGATGAGCTGGGCCTTGATTACTTCATTCCAGAAAAAGATGAGATTAGCAGGGCTTCGCTTCCCGAGGACTTTCGTTTAGCTTATATGGGGCTTTCTATCGGGGCACAGCACGAAACTAAAAAACTCCCCCCGGAATCACTTGTGGAACTCTGTCGGAAACTAAAACATCCGGTAATTATCCTGGGAGGCCCTGGTGATAAAACTACTGGCGAAGCCATCGTATCAGCCCTCCCGGAGAAAAAGATCCTCAACGCTTGTGGTCAATATAACATCCATCAGTCGGCTTCACTGGTCAGGCAGGCAAAGGTACTTATTACACATGACACCGGTTTAATGCATATGGGGGCCGCCTTTCAGCTTAAGATCGTCTCTATCTGGGGCAATACCGTGCCACAATTTGGCATGTACCCCTATCGCGCAAACCCCTCCTCTGTTCAGTTTGAGGTCCCGGACCTCCCCTGTCGCCCCTGTTCAAAGATCGGATATCAGAAGTGTCCTAAAGGCCATTTCAAATGTATGTTGAACCAGGATTTGGAAAGCATTGCCAAAGCTGTCCATCGCCTCTGGGACTCCCCCTGAAATCAGTTTATTGTGCAATAAATGAGTAGGTGATAATGGCCCGGTGTTTATCGGGGCCATCCAGTTCTATCCTGAACTGCGACGACCGGGCGGCAGCAATAGCCGCATCACTGAAACAGACTCTGTCAGACCCCTGAATGGGTCCCACCACACGAGCCTCACGTACTGTACCATCAGGTGCAACGACCACCTCTACTTTTACCAGTCCTGATCCCTGGCATCGATAGACGGGTATGGTAAGTTTGTCTTTACCTCTGCTGCGGGGTTCCTCCAGAAACTCAAAAGTTATAGTGGTTGGACCGGCATATTCAGCCTGCTCAGCATTTTCTTCAAAAGAAGGCGGAACATAATCGGCCGAAGCAAGAATCGATTGCAACTCCTCCAGCTTTTCTCGATCTTCCTGCTCGCGGGCTTCCTCAATCTGATCCAGCAAATCATTGACATAATCGTCCGTGGAGATATCTTCAGTAAACTTATTTTCGGCGTTCAGGTTAACCGCCCTGTTACTGGAGAGTTCACGTTGACGCATCAGCTCTTCGAGCCAATCGGCAGGAACATCCACTAAAGCGTCCTCAATCTTCTCTTCAATGGTCTTTTCCTCAAACTCCAGTGCGATTCCAAGCTCCCGGTCATTCTTCAGTGTTTCCACCTTCGAAAAGACTAGGATGATCAGCACCACCAGGTGAACAATCAGCGTATACAGAATGGGCACCAGGTTCTTCTTAATATACCGGAGCATCCCCTTCCTGCCATATTGAAATAGTGCGTCCATGCGCTGCAAAATTAAGATCTTAGTACAACATCTCCATTATCAAACTAAAATTTCCTAAGTTTATCTTTACCATTTAAGACAGAAACATGAAAAAAGTCCTCCTCTTCGTCTCTCTGCTCCTGATCTTGAACGGATGTTCCATCCTTTCTGAACTTACAGCCTTTTCAAAATATGATGATATGCAGGTGGCACAAGGGCTTATAAACCAACGAATAGAAATAGCTCCAATGGGTAGAGTCGGTATGATTCGGGTAAAGGTTCATGCCGACCTGATGGATTACCTGGAAGGGGATAGTCCGGGCTATTTCAACATTAGCCATGAATTTAGTTCAGGAAACTAATTGATGTCGATAGAGTAGATGCCCTCAAATCCAAAGACTCCGGTGGCAGGCTCATAGGTGACCCTTCCTCCAAGAGAAAGAGGAAAAGAGATTCTCAGAATATTCATATCAAAAACCAGGTCAGTTCCATAGCTGGAATAGTGCCTGTCTTCATAATGGGGGTTTGGATCATGAATAATAACATTTGATCCAAACAGGTGGTCCATCCACAGGGATCCCCTGATCCTCTTTATATAGAGCAGGGATCCAATTTCCAGATCAGGATACAGCAAGGGGAAAACATAATCGGCACTGTATTTCGTGAGAATCTCTCCAAAAATTCCCCGCAAGCCTCTTGGCATACTGATCAGGTTTATAAATGCCGGACGAGTTATATCAAGTGGAAATTGCTTCTGTTGATTAGCAGATAACCTGATGGTCTGATGTTTCAGGGGTCCGGGCAGATAAGCGCTTATTCCCCCCATTGCAACCGAGCCAAACACCTGGTTGTCGAATGGGGCATGATAATACCCTCCATTCATGATAAATCCAATCCGCGGCAGAATATCTTTGACACCCTTTCGCAGGTATGATGTTGCATAAAGCTTATAATAGAGATAGTGCACTCCCTGCTGGTACTGACCCTGGCTCTCGTTGTACTGAATATCCCTCCGGTAATGGTAGTCGACGCCCGGCTGTATCAATGAAAGGAATTTCCCGGTATTGATACGTAAAGGAATATAGGTCTGAGCCGTGAAATTAATCGCATTATTAGTCGCCAGAAGGGAATCTCCCTCTGCGTAACGTACCACATCAGCTTTTCCTCCATAATCAAAACAGAGGTTCAAAACCGGATACCTCCCTTTTAGCTTGATACCAGAATGAAACAAGTGATCCCCATCCCGGTACTCGTAGCTCAGTTGACTCACCGCTGTGCTGAGTCTGTTCTGTGAAATCAGTGATATTCCGGGACTCACTGACAGTTGTTCCGGATCGATTGTAAGTTCCGGATTCAGGTAATCAAAATAGATCGGCAACCAGGAGTGAACGTTAAATAGATGCAGAGCCTTTCGGTACCTTCGGGTGTCAAACTCAAGGGAATCTGAAGCAAGAGGCAAGGCAGCAATCTCTTTTTCTTCGGGCGACTGTTCATAATCGATCTGCTCGCGATGATCACACACTTCTTCCAGAGGTTTCCACAAACCCTGGTCAAGGTTAAGGCTGCTTGCTCTATATCCGCCTGAGGTGTAATTAGAATAGAGCAGTGTTGAGCCATCGGATGAAAGCTGTGGAAAAAAAGCTCCGAAGCGGGCCGAAGTTACCTGGTAAACCTGATCTTCTTCCAGCTTATAAGAGTAGATATTATCAATGCCCGAATAGGTACCGCTAAAGAAGATTTGCGATCCCCTCACAACAGGATAGGAGATATCATCCATCCCTGCATCAAACAGTCCGGTCCATCGTCCCGATTGAAGAGAATAACTAAAGAGGGATTTCCCTGAATCTACAGAAACAATTACCACCAGTGCCGAATCATTCTCCATCCAGGCAGGATGCTGCAGGAACTGGTTTCCCGGCGAGGCAATCACGGCCTGGACACTGCCATCCATTCCAAGAATGCATAGATTAAACCGATGTCTACTGGTCTGTTCAATAACAGCAATCCGCGAGCCATCTCCTGAAAGAGCGGGTGAAAAGTACCTGGTCCTTTTCCCCAGGCTTTGTACCAGGCCCGTGGAAATATCAAAACTCCGGATAATGGAGTAGTTTCTGTTGCTCCAGCGGGTGTCGGAAACAAATTCATCCCAGACAATCTGGTCCCCGGAATACGTGATCCTGCCCGAATTCAGAAATCCGGGACGAAAAATCCGCTTCTCCTTTCCATTATTATCCAGAAACACAAACTCAGGAATCTGGTCGATCCCGGTTTTAAGTGTTACCATCTCCGATTCCGAAACTGCATGAGGAAAGGTATAGTTGGTATAGTTCCGTATGGGGTATATATTCCAGTTGATGAGTGGCGTTAGCTGACGTTCCATGGCCATCTTCCGCCAGTGACTCCTGTACGCTGCAAGTGCCTCCTGGTAAAACTGCTTCTTGGAAGTGTAACCATATTGCCTCATGCTGAACCAGGTAGGATTCAGCAAAAAAGGTTTCCTGGCAGCATACTGCTGAAAGTCGATCCAGAATTTATCACCGTAGCTGCGTCTTCCGTGCCTGACCATAAGGTAGCCCAGCTCGTAATGATTTGGTATATAATCTTTGTAGGAACCCATGCTTGCCTTGGAGAAAGACCAGAGTTTATTGGCTTCCAGCAACTGGGCCTTTATCCCCATCTCAAAGGATGGCTGTCTGCCTCTTCCCGTTCTGGAGAGACGGGTTTCCGAATCCACAGCATCCCCTTCCATGTACCAGTACGGTAAAAATATTGCCATGGCTCCCACTGCCTGTTCCCCGCCAAGATAGTACAGTCCTTTGGTCAGGCCCTGATTCAGTTTATCGATCTGAACAGCATGTCTCCCCTCATGAAGGGCCAGCTGGGTCAGCCAGTCCTGGTAATACCCATTTGGATCGGGATTGGTAAAAATTTCAAGTCGTTTGGGCGCCCAGGCAAAAACACCGTTTGAAAAACTCGATTCGTTGTGAATAATCACAGGCATATGGCTGTGTTGATGATCGAGGGCTTTGCCCGTATAGGGATAGTAATGCTCGAGACGCCGGGCAAAAGACTGGGCCAGGCTATCCACCCCACCCGGGTGAATCACAGTAAAGTGAGGCGTTTCAAACTGGTACCACTTCAGCAGACCGGCATCCTGGCCATACTCATAAAACTGCCCTTTCAGTCCGGCCGATATTAACAAAAGCAGAATGAAAATCATCCTGCCTTTGCTATGCACTTGATATAATGGAAAGTTAGTTCTCTGCAAATTTCACTTTATATCCATTGTTGCGCAAATAGATGTATGCACGCTTACGAACATCTCCTTTTAATACAATATCATACATTTTTGAGGAGCCGCAGGTATGACATATATTCTGTAGTTCCTCCTCTATCTTGATAAGATCGATGCGGCGACCCACAAAGCCAGTAATATAAGTGATGGTGGCTCCATCCATTTTCCGCTTATCAACCCCAACCTTAAGGGTCTGCTTATGAGGAGGTAAGGTGTTGGGTTCCTTGATATTGGCATATTCAAATTCGAATTCAGGATAGTCCGTGTAGAGAGGTTGATCCAGGTCGTTCATTCCTTTTAAAGTCATGTACTTTGGATTTAATGAACCACAAATATATATTACGTTTTTATATATGTCAACCTTTTTCAAAGAATTTGTTTTTTGCCAGCAGTGCTGAAAAAAGAGTTAAATTCGTGCCAGCCAAAAAATAATAAGATTATTCACAGCTTATGCAATTCAGAAAAAGAAATTTGATCCTGGGTTGGGCCAGTTTTGCCATAGCTCTGATCGTATACATGCTCACCCTTGAACCCTCTGTCAGTCTTTGGGACTGTGGAGAATTTATTGCCAGTTCATATAAACTTCAGGTAGGGCATCCCCCTGGGGCCCCCCTGTTTATGATAGTGGGAAGGGTCTTCTCCATTTTTACCTCCGATAAAGAAAAGGTGGCTTTGATGATCAATGCCGTTTCGGCTTTTGCCAGCGCATTTACCATTCTTTTTCTCTTCTGGACCATATCACACTTCCTGAAAAAAATCATTATAGGCTCGACCAAACAGGCCTCTCTGACAAATACAATCGTTATACTTGGTGGGGCTTTTGTTGGAGCCATGGCCTATACCTTCTCTGATACTTTCTGGTTTTCAGCCGTTGAGGGAGAAGTATACGCAACTTCTTCTCTTTTTACTGCTGTGGTATTCTGGGCCATTCTCAAGTGGGAAAATGTGGCTGATGAACCAGGAGCCAACAGGTGGCTGATTCTGATTGCCTATCTGATCGGGCTCTCTATCGGAGTACACTTGCTGAACCTGCTTGCCATTCCTGCCATTGTGCTGGTCTACTATTTCAGGCTTACACCAAAAGTAAGCCGCAATGGAGTAATAAAGGCACTGATAGTATCGGTGGTACTACTCCTTTTGATTATGTACGGGATCATCCCCGGAATTGTCCAATTGGCCACCGTGGTGGAAAAGTTTTTTACCAATACCGTGGGATTGCACTATAACATAGGAGTTGTTATATACATCATCCTGCTGCTGGGGGCCCTGATTTACGGGATATACAGAACCCAGTTCCTGAAAAAAAACATACTCTGGAACACCATACTGCTGGCCATCACTGTGATTGTTATCGGGTACTCTTCCTATGCTCTGATCGTTATCCGATCCCTGGCCGGGCCTCCCATGAATGAGAACCGTCCCGACAATGTATTTGCCCTGCTCTCCTACCTGAACAGGGAACAGTATGGCGACCGCCCCTTGATCCTGGGATACCAGTACAACGCCGAAGTAGAGGACCTGATCTATAAAAAACCCGTCTATGTCCTGAACAAGGAGGAGAACAGGTATGAGATTGCCTACCGCAAACCTGAGGTTGTAATGAAGGGCAACAAAGTGCTGCTACCTCGCATGTACAGTCGTGATGCCAGGCACAGGCAGGCCTACCAGGAGTTCGCGACCATAAAAGATCCGGCGAATCCTACTTCCCTGGACAACCTGGAGTTCCTGTTCCGATACCAGATAGGACATATGTACCTGCGCTATTTCATGTGGAACTTTACAGGAAGGCAGAATGATATACAGGGCCATGGAAACGTGCTGAACGGAAACTGGATCAGTGGAATCAAAACCATCGACTCGGCCAGAATCGGGCCCCAAAAAAACCTGCCCGACCAGATGCTTAACCATCCGGCCAGGAATACTTATTTCTTTTTGCCTCTATTGCTGGGACTGGTGGGCCTGTTTTTCCAGCTGGATAAGAGTGCTCGCGATTTCTGGGTGGTCATGAGTCTATTTATCCTGACCGGAGTGGCCATTGTCATCTACCTGAATCAGACCCCCTATCAACCCCGGGAGCGGGACTATGCCTTTGCCGGGTCCTTCTATGCCTTTGCCATCTGGATCGGCATGGGTGTGGCAGGCCTTTTTCAGATACTCAGAGCGAAATTGAATGCCAATCTCTCTGCCATCCTGGCAACTGTGATAAGCCTGCTGACGGTTCCCCTGCTGATGGCCGTTCAGAACTGGGATGATCACGATCGTTCCGGCCGCTATATTGCCCGCGATATAGCCAGGAACTATATGAATTCCTGCAGTAAGGATGCTGTGCTGTTTACCGTAGGCGACAACGACACCTTTCCCCTCTGGTATGTACAGGACGTGGAGGGTATAAGAAAGGATGTCCGGATCATTAATATGATGCTCTTCAATATGGACTGGTATATCGACCAGGCCAGATGGAAAAACTATGATTCTGATCCTCTGCCATTCACTCTTCCTCAGAAAAAATATGAAGCAATTCCAGGGAATAGCATCTATGTAAGAGAGCACAAGCAGTGGGCCACAGCAGACTATATGCTCAATTTTATGAAGAGCGACGATCCCCGTACCAAGATAAAATTGCGCAGTGGTAGTCAGGTAAACTTCATCCCAACCCATCAGCTTATCATTCCTGTTGATTCAGCCACGGTGGTCTCCAACAGAACAGTGGCCCCCGAAGATGCCAACAGGGTAGAAAAGGAGATCCGTATTCAGCTTGAGCCCAACGGTCAGATCCTGAAGAACACACTGGGGCAGCTGGATATTATCGCTTCCAACAAATGGGACAGACCCATCTACTATACTTCGGGAGGATTCGACGGATCGCTGGGAATGGAAGAATTTTACCGGCTCGAGGGACTGGCCTACAGGCTTGTACCAGTAAGAACGCCCTATGAAAGCATTCTGGTTATGGGCGCAATTGATATAGATACACTCTATGACCGGCTTATGAACACCTTTGAATGGGGCAGGATGAATGAGGAGGATGTTCATCTCGATTACTATACCATTCGTACCCTGTCGGTGATACGATTCAGAAGCCTCTATACACGTCTTGCCATGGAGCTGCTAAAGCAAGGAGATAGGGAGCGTGCAATAAAGGTGCTTGACCGTTGTATGGAACAGGCTCCCTCACGTGTGCTTCCCTTTGATCAATATGTTACCGGAATCACCATGCCAAAAAGGGATGGCGGGATCATCCACCATGAGGGAATCATAGAGGCCTATTACCTCTGTGGAGAGCCTGGAAAAGCCAATCAGATTCTCTCCGAACATTACCAGAACCTGAGTCAGGAAATTCTCTATTACAACACCATGAAACCAAGACACCGATCTTCCATACAACGGGAGATTAATGAGGCCATGTTCCAGTTGGAGGAATTAAAGATTCTTCTGGAGAACTTCCAGCAAAAAGAATTAATGCTGGAACTTGGAATTAACGATTTCGATTCATAAGAAAAGAGGCGAAATTGAATAATTCCGTTTTCCGCTCTTCCGGCCTGTTCAGATTTTCCAGGTTGGTCAGGGCGTGCCTGTAATAGTCCTGGATTCTATTCTCTGCCAGCTCTTTGATTTTCAAAGTATCAAAGATGGCTGTAACTGCCTTAATCTTTTCTCCCCGGTCAAACTCTTTTCGCTTAAGCCACTCACACAACTCCTCTTTCTGTGCAAGCGAAGCAGCTTCCAGTGCCTGGATCATCAGAAAAGTCTTCTTATTATCTACAATATCAGTTCCCTGATTTTTCCCCATTACCTCCGAATCACCATAGGTGTCTAGCAGGTCATCCTGCAGCTGAAAAGCAAGGCCAAGATATCTTCCAAACTCATAGAGATCCTCAGCATCTCTCTGTGAAGCACCTCCCAGGATAGCACCGATCTTCAGGCTGGCTGCTATCAATACAGCCGTCTTTAACTCAATCATGGTCAGGTATTCATCTTCGGTAACCGTCAGAAGCTCCTCAAAATTCATGTCCATCTGCTGGCCCTCGCACACCTGCATCGCCGTATGGGTAAACACATCATGTACCACATTCCGAACCACCCCCGGAGCATGGTTCATCAGGCGACTGGCTAAAATTGACATGACATCGCCAGAAAGAATAGCCACATTCTCATTGTATTTAATATGAACTGTTGGATGACCCCTCCGCCGTTCAGAACGATCCATGATATCGTCATGCAAAAGGGTGAAATTGTGAAATATTTCGATGCCCATGGCCGGGAGAAGTGCAGATTCCACCGCTCCTGCGAACAGATCACATGCCAGAATCACAAGTGCCGGCCTGATCCGCTTTCCGCCCAGGGAAAGGATGTATTTTACTGGCTCATATAGTTCAGGGGGAGTATCCGGAACTGATAGCGTATTTATATGTCTCTCAACCAGATTTTGTGCTTCAAGTAATGTATACATAGTGTGAACAAGGTAATGATTTTCGATAAAGAGGGGCATGGGGATTGTACAATATGTTTTAAAATAGAATCACTAACTTTGATCGATTTTTAAAAGCGCTATTTGATGACATTTTTAAAGGGATTTATTTCCTTGCTTTCCGGCTTACTTCTTACCGCTTCCTCCCTTTCGGCCCAGGGATACCGAATTGAAGTTGAAATAAAGGGACTCTCAAAAGACACCCTTATTCTTGGTGAATATTTCACCTCCCGAATGATCCCCAAAGATACCATTGTACTGGATCAAAAGGGTCAGGGTCTGTTTGAAGGAGATGAAAAATTTACGGGTGGACTATATCTGATCTATATCAACCCGGAGCAATATTTTGATCTCCTGTTGGGGGATGACCAGGAGCTATCGATTGTAGCTGATACTGCTGATCTTACAGGAAGCCTGGTCTATACCGGATCAAAAGACATGCAGATATTCCAGGAGTACAAGCTCTTTCTCCAGGAAAAACGAGAGGAGCTCAAACAACTTACATCCCAGTTCAGTGCTGCTGCCAGTAAAACAGACAGTACAGTGATTATTGATCAGCAAAAAGCGCTTAACCGCGAGATGGAAGCTTATATGAACCAGATAGAGGCTGAACATTCCGCGCTTTTTGTGGCAGATTTTATTGCATCCACCCGAGAACCATCCCCCCCCGAATCCATGTTGACAGGAGAAAGAAGATCCGACGATTCCATCAGGTACTTCTATTACCGGGAACACTACTTTGATCGCTTCGACCCCTTTAACATCAGGCTTCTGCACACCCCTCTATATGAAGGGAAGATAAAGAACTACATTACCCGGGCCGTGCCTCAGCATCCCGATTCACTTATTGTTGCTGTGGATTACCTGCTTAACGGTTCCAAAACAGATGATGACCTCTACCGTTATATGCTGATCACCCTCTTCAACCATTTTGCTGAGAGCAAGTTTATAGGTATGGATGGGGTCTATTTCCATATTGCTGAGTACTACTATATACCAGACGCCACATGGAGCAGCCAGGAGTTTCTCGATAAACTAAAGGAGAACCTGGCCCTCAACAAGCCGACTTTAATCGGTCAGACGGCCCCCAACCTGATTATGCGACAGATCCCCGAGGAACACTTCGGCATGGCCGCACAGGACACAGCCATAAAAAGGGATCCCCATATCGGGCACGATTTTTTCATTCATGATGTAGAGGCCCGGTTTACTATGCTCTATTTCTGGGAAGCAGATTGCGGGCACTGTAAGAAATCAACACCGGCGCTCTATGAGGTCTATACCAGGATGAAAGAAAAGGGGGTAGAGGTCATCTCTGTGCATGTGATCAATTCCATTGAAGGGAAAGAGAAATGGATCGATTTTGTTAACAAACACCACCTGACGGGATGGATCAACTGCTGGAGTCCGTACAGCAATGAGTTCCGGAAACTGTATAATCTACAGAGTTATCCACAGCTTTTTGTGCTCGATAAGGATAAAAAAATTATTGCAAAGAGGGTGACCCCTGAGCAGGCAGAGAAAATCATTACCAACCAGATTGAAATTGAATCTAAAGATAAGAGTAAAGCAGATGGAGTTTAAAGCTATTAAACTGATCCTGGAGGATGGATCTACATTTTTTGGTAAATCATTCGGCTATGAAGGCAGTATTGCCGGAGAAGTAGTTTTCAATACAGCCATGACTGGTTATCCTGAGAGTCTTACCGACCCCTCCTACAAAGGACAGATCCTGGTCCTCACATATCCCATTGTGGGCAACTACGGAGTACCAAGGGAAGATTCCGAAAATGATCTTTACAAATTTTTTGAATCGAACCACCTTCATATATCCGCCCTGGTGATCTCTGACTATTCTGCAGAATATTCTCATTGGAACGCTGAGCAAAGTTTGGGCGACTGGCTGAAAGAAAACAAAATACCTGGTATTTTTGATGTGGATACCCGCCGGATCACCAAATTACTTCGTGAAAAAGGATCCATGCTGGGGAAACTGGTATTTGAAGAAAAAGAACCTCCTGACTATGATCCCAACCAGGATAACCTGGTAGCACAGGTCAGCATTGGTGAAAGGAAGGTTTATGGCAAGGGAAAGCACAGGATCCTTCTGCTCGACTGCGGAGTTAAGTACAACATAATCCGCTACCTGCTTGAACGGGACACCACCGTCATCAGAGTACCCTGGAATCACGATATCAGTAAGGAAGAATACGACGGGTTGTTTATTTCCAACGGACCAGGCGATCCCAAACAATGCGATATCACCATCAATAGCCTGTCCAGAGCATATGATCAGGAAATCCCCATTTTTGGGATATGCCTGGGGAACCAGCTAATGGCCCTGGCCGCTGGTGCCGATACCTACAAACTGAAATACGGTCATCGAAGCCATAACCAGCCGGTACTGGAAGTGGGAACAGACAAAGCCTATATCACCTCGCAGAACCATGGATTCGCCATCAACAATGATTCCCTGCCCAAAGGATGGGAACCTCTCTTTATTAACCTCAACGATGATACCAACGAGGGGATGAAACATCTTTCAAAACCATTCTTCTCCACACAATTTCATCCCGAGGCTTCGGGCGGACCAACCGATACGGCCTTCCTTTTTGATGTATTTATCGCTCACATCGAAAAGTCAAAAGTTGAAAGTTGAAAGTCTATTCTCTGATCTGGCCGGATCCATAGATGATATACTTGTTGGTAGTAAGCTCTTTGAGCCCCATGGGTCCGCGGGCATGTAATTTTTGAGTGCTGATCCCTATTTCTGCCCCGTAGCCAAACTCAAATCCGTCAGTAAACCTGGTGGAAGCATTCACATATACTGCCGCAGCATCCACCCTGTCGAGAAAGTATTGTGCATGACTGTAGTTCTCGGTAACAATGCTTTCTGAATGTTTGGATCCGTATTTATTAATGTGATCCACAGCTTCCTCCAGCGACCCAACTACTTTAGAACTGATCACCAGGTCGAGATACTCGGCGGACCAATCCTCCTCAGTGGCAGGAATAGCTTCAGGTACCAGGTCACAGGTATGTTGGTCGCCCCGAATCTCTACCTCCCCCATTTTTAGTGAGAAGCCAATGGAGGGCAAGGCCTCCCCGGCCACTTTTTCATGTATCAGCAGACTTTCGGCTGCATTGCATACCCCTGGTCGATGGGTCTTGGCATTATATACAATGGCCACCGCCTTCTCCAGATCGGCCGCCTCATCCACATAGACATGGCAATTACCAACCCCGGTTTCAATGACCGGAACAGTACTGTTCTGGACCACTGCCTGTATCAAACCAGCACCTCCCCTGGGAATCAGTATATCCAGGTATTCATTCAGTTTCATCATGGCCACGGCACTCTCCCGGGAGGTATCCTGTACCAGTTGAACTATATGAGGGTCAAGTCCGAATTCAATAAGAGCATTTTGAAAGATCTCCACAAGAGCATTATTTGAGCGAAATGCTTCCTTCCCTCCTCTGAGCACGCATACATTTCCTGTTTTTATACAGAGCGCTGCCACATCGGCAGTCACATTGGGCCTTGATTCATAGATCACGCCGACCACCCCCAGAGGCACCCGCTTCTTCCCGATCATCAGTCCATTGGGTCTTTTTTTCATCTCCTCAATCTCCCCGATGGGATCCTCCAGCTGCACGATCTCCCTCAAGCCTTCAGCAATCCCTTTGATCTTCTCCTTTGAAAGGGACAAACGCTCCACAATGGCGCCTTTTAAGCCCAAAGCCTCCCCCTGTTTCAGATCTGCCGCGTTGGCCTCCAAAATTGCTGGAGCAGATTGTTCCAATAAATCAGCCACCATCTGCAAGACCTTGTTTTTCTGGTTGGTATTCTGATGGGCCAGCTCTTTGGATGCCTCTTTGGCCCTTTTCCCTATCTCAATTAACTCTTTCATACAATTTCCATTTTTACTAGGCGCTATTTCCCCAGGCACTAACCTGCCATCTGGGTGGCATCAGAAACAAAGAATGTTCCCAGGTCCTTTCCCTCAAGCACATCCATAATGGTGGAAGGGTCCTCACCGTTAGCGATTACTACATCCACATTGTGTTCTCGGCAGAGCTCTGCTGCTGCAATCTTGGACACCATTCCACCGGAACCCATTTTTGACGATCCCTTCAGATCAATATCCTTCAGATCGTGGCTTGCTTTCATCACCTTGGGTACCTTTTGAGCTGAATGATGAATATGCGGATCGGCGGTAAAGACCCCATCGGTATTGGTAAGGATTAGCAAGAGATCTGCCTGGATCAAGGTGGCCACAGAAGCTGAGAGGGTATCGTTGTCTCCAAATTCAATCTCATGAGTGCTTACCGTATCATTTTCATTTACCACTGGGATAATTCCCATCTCGATCAGCGTGTTCAGCGTGTTCCTGGCATTCTTACGGCGAATGCTGTTCTCGATCCCGTCGCGGGTCAGAAGCACCTGAGCCACGGTCTTGTTATACTCATCGAAAAACTTCTGGTATAAACGGATCAATCCCACCTGCCCGATGGCAGCCAAGGCCTGTTTTTTCACCAGTGTATCAGGTTTGCTATCCAGTCCGATCATACCCACGCCAACACCCACTGCACCAGAAGACACAAGTACCACCTCCCTGCCGCTGTTGCTCAGGTCTGCCAGAACCCTCACCAGTTTCTCCATACGCTGCAGGTTAATCTTACCATTATCATAGGCCAGCATACTGGTACCCACCTTCACTACGATCTTCTTTTTCTCTTTTAAATATTTTCTGTGTGTCATGATTTCTCAAAATATTGAACCAATGCATCAACTACCTTATCTGTCTCTGTAAAGCGAAAACCTTCAAAAGCACGATTAAGTTTCGCCTCGATCTCTTCCAGTCCGGGATTACCTATGCTTCCTGTGTGCGTGTAGGCATGGTCCCGGCCGGGCCTATAACGGCCACTATCAATTTCGGATGCCACTTCGCGGTACGCATCCCTGAAGGGAATTCCCGCCTGAACTTTATTATTGACCTCCTCCACCGAATAGAGATAGAGATAGGTATCATTATTCAAAATATTTCTGTTCACTTCCATATGCTCCACCACATAGTACATCATATCCAGGCAACTCATCAACTCGTCCAGGGCAGGGTGTATAATCTCCTTCAGGATTTGGAAATCGCGGTGATAACCGGAAATCAGGTTGCCGGTCACTGAAGTAACCTCAGAGGCCACCATGGTCAGGCGGTTGCACTTTGCACGAAGCAACTCCAGCACATCCGGATTCTTCTTATGCGGCATGATGGAAGAACCTGTGGTCAGCTCCGGGGGAAGAGAAATAAACTTGAAGTTCTGTCCCATAAAAAGAACCGCATCCATGGCCAGACGGGCCAGTGTTGAAGCCACAGCACCAATGCCGGCACCCACATACCATTCTGTTTTCCCCCGGTTCATCTGCGCATTGACCGAACTGATATGCATCTCTTCAAAGGCCAACAGACGGGTGGTCAGCTCCCTGTCGACCGGAAAAGAGGAACCGAAACCTGCGGCCGAACCCAGTGGGTTCTGATTAATCACTTCATGGATCCCCTGCAAAAAGGTAAGATCATCGGCCAGCGCCTCTGCATATGCTCCGAACCAGAGTCCGAAAGAAGAGGGCATGGCCACTTGCATATGGGTATAGCCGGGCAGCAGTACATCCTTATAGGCCTCGGCCTGTTTCAATAACATCTCTGCCAGCTTCCGGCTTTCAACTGCGACCTCTTTGAGCTCATCCCGCAAAAAGAGCTTAATATCCACCATCACCTGGTCGTTCCGTGAACGGCCTGTATGGATCTTCTTCCCCATATCGCCCAGACGACTGGTCAGCACCATTTCCACCTGTGAGTGGATATCCTCTACCCCAGGCTCCAGTACCAGGCTTCCCTCCAGAGAATCCTTGTATAACTTCGCCAGTTCTTCCACCAGTTGGGAAGCTTCCTCCTTTGCGATGAGCCCGGTTTCGGCCAGCATAATGGTATGGGCCATAGAAGCCAAAACATCGTAAGGGGCAAGTTCCAGGTCATAGATAGGATCCTTTCCCGTGGTAAACGCCAGGATGCGTTGCTCTGTTGATATGTCTTTGTCCCAAAGTTTCATCATGTTCGTTTTTAAACTTCAATATGATCCAGGAAACGACAGTAAGCCACCACTCCCTGGTCCAACTCACTTTTTAAAATATATTCCCCGGCCGTATGTGAACGGGCCGAATCACCAGGTCCCATCTTTACAGCCGGAAAAGGAATCAGAGCCATATCAGAAAGGGTGGATGATCCAAAAGGCTCCAGTCCGCCACGGCGGATGGCTTTCATTAAAAAATGATCTGTAGCAAGTCCCGATGAAAGCAAGCGGGTCGAACGCGGGGTCAGTTTCGCCTTACATACCCCTCTGATCAAAGCCAGTAACTCTTCATTTCCATACCGGTCGTTGCTTCTTACATCCACTACATAGCGGCAGAGATCGGGTACCACATTATGGCGTGTCCCTGCCGAAATCATGGTCACCTGCATACCTGGTACAGGTAACCACTCCGACTCTCGTGAGAACTGCAGCTTTCCAATGGCATCAATATCTGTCATAGCTTCATAGATGGCATTTATTCCCTCGTTTCGTGCTGCATGCCCCGCTTTTCCCAATACCTCTCCATCAAGAACCATTAATCCCCTCTCAGCTACCGCAGGAGCCATTCCTGTAGGCTCGCCCACAATAATGCCCTGTAGGTCTCCCAGAACGGGCAATACTGAAGAAATGCCATGGCTCCCCGACACCTCCTCTTCAGCACTGATCAATAGCATCAGATTAATACGTCCGGATAGTCGCTCCTTCATCTTTTCATAAACCGCCAGCATCGTTACCACCGAAGCCCCGGCATCATTACTACCCAATCCCACAATCTTTTCTCCGCACTGCTGAGGAGAAAAGGGGTCTGTCTCCCAACCATCCACCGGGGGAACAGTATCCATATGCGAATTCAGCAGCACAGAGGCTCCCGACGCATCCGGATCTCCAAGCAGCAGGTTGTGGTGGATCCGGGTAAGTGGCCTTCCAAGTCCTCTTATAAAACTTTCAAGAAAGTCGGAACGATTCTGCTCCTCCCGACTTACAGCAGGAATGGAAAGCATCTCCAGCAAGAGGTCGATATAGTTTAGCTCTACGCTCATTTCAGATCACTGATCTCCGAATAGGATTTTACAATGCCTTTGATCATGGCCGAACTCAGGCCAAAATGCTCCATTTCGTTCAAGCCAGATATCGTACAGCCCATGGGCGTGGTAACCCGGTCAATTTCCGTTTCAGGATGGTTTTCAGTTTGCATCAGAAGCTGAGCTGCACCCAGGGCCGTTTGGGCAGCAATCTTGCCCGCTTCTTCGGCATGGAAGCCGATTTGGATTCCACCCTGGGAAACCGCACGGATAAAACGGAGGAAAAAGGCGATTCCACAGGCAGCCAGAATGGTGGCTGCCGGCATCAGCTGCTCCTTAATGACCATGGTATTTCCCAGCGGATCAAACAAGGTCCTGACCTGTTCCACAGCCTGCTCCCCCTCACCTGCGATACAGGTCATGCTGGCTCCATACTCCACAGCTGTATTGGGCATAATCCTTACTACCTCTATCTGGTTTCCGCTCCACTCTTTTAATTCTTTGATACTAATCGCAGAGACAACACTGACCAGTATCTTTTCTCCTTTCTGCAAAAAGGGTTTAATGTCAAGAACCACTTCTTTTGCCTGTCCGGGCAATACGGCAAGGATCACAATATCACACTTCGAAACCAGTGTGTGGTTATCGGTAACAGTCAGTCCCTGCTTTTTCTGCTCATCCAGAAGTTCTTTCCGTCTTCGGGAAAGAAAGAGCTTCGAAGGGGCAGAAACATTTTGTGCTACCAAGCCCTTCGCAATGGCACATCCGATATTTCCGGCACCTATTATTCCAACTTTTTTCATCACGATATTTTTTCTTTTAAAGTAACTGATCTTCTGTTCCGTTCACTGCATACCATATTCGCTGTTGGTTTCCCAGTATCCGTGTAAATCCATCTACTTCTTCAGCCGTCCAAGCTTTATTCATCTCACCATAGGAAGCAAAAGAGGTATTCATCAGGTCGAACTGGCTGGTAACACCCGTAACTGCATAACTATATGGGCGGAGCCTGACACTAACCTCTCCGCTTACATTCTTCTGGGAGGATTCCAGGAAGGACTCCAGGTCGCGCATAACAGGCTCCAGATATTGCGCCTCATGTACAAACATTCCGTACCACTGTCCGATTTGCTCTTTCCAATGCAGCTGCCACCGTGTAAGCACATGCTTCTCAAGCGCCAGGTGTGCCTCAATAATCACCCTTGCAGCGGCAGCCTCGAATCCAACACGACCCTTGATCCCGATAATGGTATCTCCCACATGCACATCTCTTCCAACACCCCATGGTCCCGCCAGCTTTTCAAGCTCCCTGATGACCGCCAATGGTTCCATTGAATGTCCGTTTAAATTGACCGGCTCGCCCTGATCAAATCCAATGGTGAACGTTTCCGAACCAGCTTTTTCCATAGGTGTCGGATAAGCCTTGGAAGGCAATTCATTCTTCGAGTTCAAGGTCTCTTTCCCTCCAATACTGGTTCCCCAGATTCCCTGGTTGATGGAATATTCCACTTTGCTCCAGTTCATCTCAACACCAGCCTTTCTCAGATAGTCAATCTCATCATCCCTTGAAATTTTCAAATTCCTGATGGGTGTAATAATCTCCATTTCGGGAGCCAGCACCTGTATCACCAGGTCGAACCGTACCTGATCATTTCCAGCAGCCGTGGAACCATGAGCTATATATCCAAATCCATTTTCCCGTGCATATTCCACAAGCGCGATGGCCTGAAAGGTTCGTTCAGAACTTACCGACAGGGGATAACTCCTGTTACGAAGCGTATTTCCAAAAATCATATAGCGGATACAGCGGTTATAATAGCCGGCAGTCACATCCAGCACCTGATGCGTGATGGTTCCCAGTTTTTTTGCATGTAAGGAAATCTGATCCAGTTCCACCTCAGAAAATCCGCCTGTATTTACTATGGCCGAATGCACCTCCATATTTTTTTCCTTCGCCAGGTAGACCGCACAGAATGTGGTATCGAGTCCACCGCTAAATGCCAGCAATACTTTTTTCTTTTCCATGATTCAATCGATCAGATATGATTAATTTTTACTTTAATTCCTGAGGCCGCTGCCTCACCATTTACTTTGTTCTTCTTTTTAGGATCCATCACCATGGCTGTACAGAGGCAGTCATCCCGCTTTGTTCTCACCAGGATATCATAGTATGGACAGGTTTCACAGCCTTTCCAGAACTCATCATCATCGGTAAGTTCAGAGAAGGTTACCGGCTGGTAACCAAGTCCGCTGTTGATTTTCATCACCGCCAGACTGGTAGTCAGGCCAAAAAGCTGAGCACCAGGGAAAAGCTGGGCCGACAGTTCAAGGGCTCGCTTCTTGATTTCACTGGCCAGTCCCGCCCCCCTGAAAGCAGAAGAGACAATCAGTCCACTGTTAGCCACAAACTTGTTGTGACCCCAGGATTCAATATAGCAGAAACCTGCCCATAAACTCTCATTTCCAAGGGCAATTACAGCCTTTCCCTCCATAATCTTATCAAGCAGATATTCTGTGCTTCTGACAGCAATTCCTGTCCCCTTTTGCAGAGATGCCTGGTATATTGCCTGCTCAATTTCGGGGATATATGCCCGATGTACTTCCGAGGCAAGAGTTATTTCAATATTCTGTACCATTTCAATATGTATTGAATCCTATATCAATGACTGGCCCCCTGTAAAAGTCCAGGCATTCTAAGTTGCAACAGATTTACCAGGTCAGACCGGGACACCCCGTCACGTGGAATCAGCAGGATGGTATCATCCCCGGCAATGGTTCCGGAAATCTCATAGGCATCCAGGTTATCAATGGTATATGCAATACTGCTTGCATGCCCCGGAAGCGTTCTGAGAATAGCCATCCCCTGGGCAAAATTAAGCGATATGAGTCCCGAAAGCCCTCGACCCGATAGCTCGGCCGCTTCTACTACCTGTTCCTTATCGGGGAGAATATAAACATAACCAGCCTGATCATCGGGCATCTTGGCCACCTTCAAATATTTCAGGTCCCTCGAAAGGGTAGCCTGGGTCATCTCATACCCCTGCTTTTCGAGAATCTTTATCAACTCGTCCTGACTGGAAATATTCCTGCTTCCTATAAGCCGGCGGATTTCCATTAAACGTTCATTCCTGTTTTTCATGTCAGTTCGTGTATATTTATACATTTGGAATGCAAATTTATGTAAATATTCCAAATATTTACCTTTCTCTCGGCTTTTTTTTATATTTTTACAAGCCGTAAAAAACAGTCAATTAGCCAATTTCCATGAAAGAGTCTATCAAGAAAGTAATCATCCTGGGATCAGGAGCATTGAAAATCGGTGAAGCCGGCGAATTCGACTATTCAGGGTCACAAGCCCTGAAGGCCCTGCGGGAAGAAGGTGTGTTTACTGTACTTATTAATCCCAATATTGCAACGGTACAGACCTCCGAGGATGTGGCAGATAAAATCTATTTCCTACCTATCACACCCGACTTTGTAAAAAAAGTGATCCAAAAAGAGAAGCCCGATGGGATATTACTGGCTTTTGGCGGACAGACCGCGTTGAATTGCGGCGTGGCTCTCTACAAGGCCGGAACTCTGGAAGAATTCAATGTGAAAGTATTGGGAACACCTGTACAAGCAATCATGGATACCGAGGACAGGGAACTTTTCGTAGACAAACTGGATCAAATTAATGTGAAGACAGCACGCAGTGTCGCTGTCACAACAGAAGAGGATGCTCATAAAGCAGCCGAAAAACTTGGCTATCCCATAATTATTCGTGCCGCCTATACACTTGGCGGACAGGGAAGTGGGTTCTGCTACAATACAAATGACCTCAATAAACTGGCGAAAAAGGCCTTCTCCTATTCACCTCAGATCCTGGTGGAGGAGTCGCTGAAAGGATGGAAAGAGGTGGAGTATGAAGTGGTCAGGGACCGCTTTGACAACTGCATTACGGTCTGCAATATGGAGAATTTTGATCCTTTGGGAATCCATACCGGGGAGAGTATAGTGGTCGCTCCATCACAAACCCTCACCAACAGTGAATACCATAAACTGAGGAAACTTTCCATAGATATAATCAGGCATATTGGGATCATCGGGGAATGCAATGTACAATACGCCCTGGATCCCGATTCGGAGGATTACCGCGTGATCGAGGTGAATGCCCGCCTCTCCCGATCTTCTGCCTTGGCCAGTAAGGCCACAGGATACCCGCTGGCTTTTGTGGCGGCCAAACTGGGACTTGGATTCGGGCTCCATCAGCTGCGAAACTCTATTACCAAAACCACATCAGCCTTCTTCGAACCGGCACTGGATTATATCGTTTGTAAAATACCGCGCTGGGACCTTAATAAGTTCCAGGGGGTCTCCAAACTAATCGATTCAAGCATGAAATCGGTGGGAGAGGTTATGGCCATAGGCCGCACCTTTGAGGAGGCTATTCAGAAAGGGATCCGGATGATCGGGCAGGGAATGCACGGTTTTGTGGGCAACCATGAGATGAAGATTGAAAACATCGATAAAGAGCTCTCCGAGCCTACCGATATGCGAATCATGGTGATCGAACAAGCATTCAACGAGGGCTATACCATTGATAGGATTCATGATCTGACAAAGATTGACAAATGGTTCCTGGTGAAGCTGAAGAATATTTTTAATCTTAAAGAGAAGCTTGAAAAAGTAAACTCGCTGACAGGCCTGGATGATGAATTGCTGCTGCAATCCAAAAAAGCGGGATTCAGTGATTTCCAGGTAGCCCGACTGGTTATGAAGGGAGATGTTTCGGCTAATCTGCTGGCTGTACGTGAACACCGTAAAAAGCGAAAAATTCTGCCCAGCGTAAAACAGATTGACACACTGGCTGCAGAGTATCCTGCCCAGACTAATTACCTCTACCTGACTTATAGCGGCAGTGAACATGATATCGACTTCAAGACCGACCAACGCTCTGTGGTAGTACTGGGATCAGGAGCCTACCGTATTGGCTCCAGTGTGGAGTTTGACTGGTGCAGCGTCAACGCACTGAAAACCTTGAATGATGAAGGGTACCGCTCCATCATGATCAACTATAACCCGGAGACTGTCTCCACCGACTATGATATGTGCGACAGGCTCTATTTCGACGAACTATCCTTTGAGCGGGTGATGGATATCTATGACCTGGAACTACCGAAGGGAGTGATAGTCTCCGTTGGGGGGCAAATCCCAAACAACCTGGCCATGCGTTTGCATGAACAAAAGATTCATATCCTGGGAACCTCGCCCGAGAACATCGACCGGGCCGAGAACAGGCACAAATTTTCAATGATGCTGGATGAGCTGGGCATTGATCAGCCACGCTGGAAGGAACTCAGTAGTTTGGAAGAGATCTTTTCCTTTGTGGATCTGGTGGGTTTCCCACTCCTGGTAAGGCCCTCCTATGTGCTCTCCGGAGCAGCCATGAATGTGGTATCAAACCGGGAGGAACTGGAAGGTTTTCTTACCCTGGCAGCAAAGGTATCCAAACAATATCCCGTGGTGGTCTCCGAGTTCATTGTACAAGCCAAAGAGATTGAGATAGATGCAGTGGCACAAGAGGGAGAACTCTTCTCCTATGCCATTTCTGAGCACCTTGAATTTGCAGGAGTGCACTCGGGTGATGCCACCATGATTTTTCCGCCCCAGAAGATTTATTTTGAAACGGTTAGAAGAATCAAAAAAATTGCCAGGCAACTGGCTGAGGCTCTTGAAATCTCTGGACCATTCAACATGCAGTTCCTGGCCAAGGACAATGATATCAAAGTAATTGAATGCAACCTCAGGGCCTCACGAAGCATGCCTTTTGTTTCAAAGGTCCTGAAGTCTAACCTGATCGACCAGGCCACCAAGATCATGCTGAAGGTCCCGGTAGAGAAACCTCATAAATCGATCTTTGACCTGGATTACATTGGCTGCAAAGCACCCCAATTCTCCTTCTCCAGGCTGAAAAAAGCTGACCCTGTCCTTGGGGTGGATATGTCCTCCACCGGCGAAGTAGGATGCATTGGGGACAACTACTACGAAGCGATTCTCAAAGCGATGCTATCGGTAGGATATACCATCCCAAAAAAGAACATTCTGCTTAGCACAGGAGATATGCGCTCCAAAGTCGAGCTGGTGAATTCCTGCAACATGCTCATTGAAAGAGGATACAACCTTTTTGCCACCCATGGTACCCATGATTTCCTAAAGCTAAATGGCATCAAGTCTGTTGACCTGGCATGGCCCGATGAGGACCGGAAACCCAACGTGCTGGATTATCTGAAAGCCAAAGAGATTGACCTGGTGGTAAACATCCCCAAAGATCTCTCCTCCCATGAACTTTCCAATGACTACAGTATCAGGCGCGGGGCTGTGGATTTCAATATCCCCCTGTTAACCAATGCACGCCTTGCTTCGGCATTTATCTATGCTATTTGTAAGATGGAAGTTGAAGACATCTCCATAAAGAGCTGGGATGAGTATTAGGCACCACTCGGGATATTTATCTCGGAGCTTAAATTCGTTACCTTGTACTATCCTTTCAGGGCTTCAGCACCACTTACAATTTCGAGGATCTCGTTTGTTATGGATGCCTGCCGTGCCTTGTTAAACAGGATACCCAGCTCTTTCAGCAGCTCGCCAGCATTATCTGTAGCCTTATGCATAGAGGTCATCCGGGCTCCATGCTCGGCAGCATGTGAATCCAGTATCGCTTTATAGAACTGAAGGTTTAAGGAGCGGGGAATAAGTTCCTGCACAATATACTCCTTGCTTGGTTCAAAGATATAGTCCACATTGGAAGCCGGGCCAGATTCTTTCGCAAGCTGATTGACTTCAATGGGTAAGAACTGCTCCTCTGTTAAAATCTGCGTTCCAGCATTCTTAAAACGATTGTATATCATATCCACATGGTCATATTCTCCATCGGTGAAGAGCCCCATGATCATATTGGCTATTTCGGCCACCCGGTCAAAGCTTAGATCGTCGAAAAGCTTACTGCCATCGAAGATCACATTGTAGCCCTTCTTACGTAGAAAATCAGCACCTTTTTTGCCTATGGCAATAAAATCCACCTGACTGGCCATCATCTGAGTACCAAAAGTGGTAAGCGCCCTGGTAATAGTTGCTTTGATAGCATTGGAGTTAAATGCTCCACACAATCCACTATTGGATGTAATCAGAACCAGTAAGATCCGCTCCTTATCGCGCTGCACTGCATACTGGTTATCTTCATCATCTTTGATGCTGTCACCCACGCTTGCCAGGATCTCCTGCAGTTTTTCTGCATAAGGCCTGAACCGAACAATAGCATCCTGCGCCCTTCTCAGTTTGGCAGCAGAAACCATCTTCATGGCACTGGTGATCTGCATGGTGGAAGCCACAGAGACTCTGCGCTCCCGTATTTCCTTCAAACTTGCCATTCAATCTTACTTAAGTTTCTCAACAATTTCCCTAGCGACCTCTTCCAGTACACCGGTAATTTCGTCTGATAATTTGCCCTTTGCAAGTGCAGCAAGCGTATCTTTGTGCTTCAGCTCCAAGTACTCAAGGAACTCAATTTCAAACTCTTTTACTTTCTCCACCGGGATGTCATTCAGCAGACCTTTTGTTCCACAATAAATAACGGCAACCTGCTTCTCAACTGGCATAGGAGCGTATTGATCCTGCTTCAGGATCTCCACGTTTTTGCTCCCTTTGTCAAGCACGGCCTTCGTGGCAGCATCCAGGTCAGATCCAAACTTGGAGAAGGCTTCCAGTTCACGGAACTGGGCCTGATCAAGTTTGAGAGTACCTGCAATTTTTTTCATGGATTTAATCTGCGCATTACCCCCTACCCTCGACACGGAAATTCCCACATTAATAGCAGGACGTACACCAGAGTTAAAGAGATTGGATTCCAGGAAGATCTGTCCGTCCGTAATGGAAATTACATTAGTAGGGATATAGGCTGAAACATCACCAGCCTGAGTTTCAATAATGGGCAATGCAGTAAGAGATCCTCCACCTTTAACCAGGGGCTTGAGTTGCTCAGGCAGGTCATTCATGTTTTTGGCAATCTCATCCGATTTGATGATTTTGGCAGCACGCTCAAGTAAACGCGAGTGCAGGTAAAATACATCACCAGGATAAGCTTCACGTCCCGGGGGCCTTCTCAAAAGCAGGGATACTTCACGATAGGAAACTGCCTGCTTGCTCAGGTCATCATAAATAATCAGTGCCGGCCTTCCGGTATCTCTGAAATATTCACCGATGGTGCATCCAGCAAAAGGCGCATAGAATTGAAGAGCAGCAGGATCGGCAGCAGTTGCTGAAACAATCACAGTATAATCCATGGCTCCGGCTTCTTCCAAAGTCTTCTGGATATTAGCCACCGTTGAACCTTTCTGTCCAATGGCTACATAAATACAGTATACAGTTTCTCCCTTCTCGTAAAATTCTTTCTGGTTGATAATAGTATCAATAGCAATGGCTGTCTTCCCGGTCTGACGGTCTCCAATAATCAGCTCCCTTTGTCCACGTCCAATGGGGATCATTGCATCAATAGGCTTCAAACCAGTTTGCAATGGCTCACTTACTGGCTGGCGATAAATCACACCCGGGGCCTTACGTTCCAGCGGCAGGTCGATCATTTCTCCGCTTATAGGTCCTTTTCCATCAATGGGCTCTCCCAGGGTATTGATCACACGTCCCAGCAATGGCTCGCCTACCTGAATGGAGGCAATTTTCCGGGATCGTTTTACAGAGTCCCCCTCTTTAATGAGTTCTGTCGATCCAAGCAACACGGCACCCACATTGTCCTCTTCAAGGTTTAAAACAATACCTGCAACACCGCTGTCGAATTCGATCAATTCATTGGCCTGTACACTGTTTAATCCATAAATACGGGCAATTCCATCTCCAACCTGGAGAACCGTACCCACCTCTTCAAGTTCAACTTCACTTTTGAACCCTTCAATTTGTTTCTTTAATATTTCCGATACTTCGGAAGGCTTAATCTGAGACATATGCTATTACTTTTCAATACTGGTTTGAAGTAGTTGTTTTTTTAATCTTCTGAGATAGGTGGCCACGCTGGCATCATACTGCATATCCTCAATGGTAAGGACAAAACCGCCGATCACATCCTTATTTATAGACGATGTAAGTTCCACCTCGGAATCATATGCTTTTTTAATCAGGCTGCGAACGCCATTAAGGGCTGCTTCGTCAACTGGTTGTGCAGTGAGTAGTCTGGCAATCCGAACCCCCTTTTCCTTGCGATACAGGTCCTTGAAATACCTGGCAATGCCAGGAAGATAGGTCTCTCTCTTATTCTTAACGATCAGACTAATCATTGAAAGAGAAATCATCGAAAAATGCTTTTCGAAAATATCGCCCAGGATCTTGACCTTCTGACTGGGTTGTAAGGTGGGAACTACCAACATATGTTGGAATTCTTCCAATTTACAAGTACTGGCAAGCATCTCCATATCCTTATAAACATCCTCAAGAAGCTGCTGTTCAAGTGCGCTTTGAAACAATGCTTTTGCGTAACGTACTGAAATCTGACTTTCGTTCATAAATCATTTAATTGATTCGCCTCTCGGCAAAGACTCGAGGCATCATCGATTAATTAAATCACTAATTCAGGTCGGCTTCGTTGATCAGCTTATCGACCAGATCCTTTTGTGCTTTGCTATCCTCCAGTTTTAACCGCAGAATCTTTTCAGCAATTTCAACGGATAGGCCAGCTATCTGCACCTTCATATCATTCAATGCAGCAGCTTTCTCACTCTGAATAGCTTCTCTTGCATTCTGCACCAATTTCTTGGCTTCCTCTGCTGCTTTTTCTTTGGCATCAGCAATAAGCTTATCCTTCACCTCTTTTGCTTCTTTCATCAAGACATCTCTTTCAGTTCTTGCTTCGGCCAGAATTTTTTGATTGTCTGCCTGCAACTGGGCCATCTCCTCTTTTGCCTTATCAGCAGCATCCAATGCCTGGCGAATACTTTCATTTCTGGCTTTCACAGCCGTCAGTATGGCCGGCCAGGCGAATTTACCCAGGATGAAGAGAAGGACCAGAAAGAAAAGAGTTGACCAGAAGATCATTCCTATTCCAGGAGTAACTAAATCCATTTTATTTCGAGTTTAATTTTTGTCAAAAAAGCCTGTAACCAACCGTTACAGGTCTTTTCATTTAAGTTGATTAGTTGCCCATCATGGAAACCACAACGGCAAACAATGCAACACCTTCAATCAGGGCGGCAGAAATAATCATGGCGGTCTGAATTTTCCCTCCGGCTTCAGGTTGACGTGCAATGGCATCCATTGCCGATCCACCTATCCTACCGATTCCCAGTCCTGCTCCGATTACGGCAAGTCCTGCTCCAATTGCTGCTAATGTACCAGTCATAATAATTAAATATTAAAGTGAAACTAATCATGGTGATGCTCGGGCATCGCCATTCCAATAAATAA
>JAOZQY010000189.1 GCA_029931975.1 Bacteroidales bacterium
TGTTGTAATAGTTTGAGTTATTTCCCCGTCCGGATGACCAATTTGCCACTGAATTTGATCGCAGCCAAGGGATAGATCAAAAAAACTAACCGAATCCCCTGGAAATATCATGTATTGACTGAGGGTAAAGTTAGGCGATGGCCTCATTTGAATGATCCTGATGGCACCTGGATACGTTTGAACTACATCCGCAAAATCAGGCTTTGTTGATTTAAGGATCAGGTCATACTGTGCATTTCTTTCGCTTAGTTGAGTCCTGAGAGATGTTCCAACAGTGGCTTTTTTATAGTTTGTCCAGGCGAAGGATCCATCGCCAGTTGAAGCGGCTAAAGCTTCGTTTACCGGAATTACTGTTCGATCATTTACTTCATCATATGAAGCTCCGGTGGATGAATTTAATGAGTAATCACCATCGTTTGAAGTGGATCCTGAGATAGACAAATCCATTGGCGTGCTGAAATCATTGAGGTAGTTCCCCGAAAGGATTATTTCAGTAGTGGTTGTGCTATCAGTAGATACCGGTGAAACTGTTGACCGTATTATGATCTGGTTGAAGAACCGGTTATAATCAGGATTCAGAATAATTTCGAATGTGTCGTAAGCCGGGATCTCCTGATATCCATTGGTCGGGATATCATAATAGGCCTTGTCGATTAAGTTTTGTACTGTGAAGCCGAGAGTATGTTGGCTCTCTGCGTATTGGGTTGCTGATGTTTCATAGGCACCAATATCGTTTGGAGTCGCATCTTTAATAAAAAAACGATTGTCAAAACGGGTTGAATAATTGGAATCAGCAGCTCCGATCAGAGGACTTGCTGCCACAGGCAGGAATGTTGCCAGGTCAATTTTAACTGTTAGGGTATCTGATATTTCTCCATCTGAATTCGCTTCCAGATTATTGGGTAGATTCGTCCAATCCCCTGCTCCTGGCTCATTATATCCACTACCTGATATAATGTAATTCCAGGCCATTGAGTATTCTTTCCAGTCATAATAGTTGTGGTCGATTACAACATCCTCCATGGTTCCTGTATCATCCAAAACGATCTTCATTCCTGCGCACTGAGTACTGCTATCAGGGTGACGAATCAAATATTGGTAGTTGTTAACATAGGTGAATTCTCGGCACTGGTAGGTTTCAATAAATGAATCATCAGTTGGCTGTTCAACAAATGTATTATGGATTAGCTTGATATTCCTGGTGCCTTCAAACATTATTCCTGGTGAGGGTCTGGATCCATCGAGCATGTTATTGGTAAAAAGGCAGTCACGAATAGTTACATCTGTATTCTTGTATGGCTCCTGACTTCAGGTAAACCATAATGCTCCTTTTTGGGAGTTTTTAAACACGGAATTCTCAATTGTGACACTATTTACATCTGTCACTTTACAGTGGTAATCGAACAATTCTACTGCTTCCTGAGAGGTGCAATTTTGCAATGTCACTTTGGATCCCCCGGATAAATAAAGGGGTGTACCGCTCGTGTATTTTGTCATTCCTGATGGCACCGTCCCGTATTTAAACTCACATCCATCCAGTACGATATTATTAAAGCTAACTGCATGAAATGGGTATTGGGCGCAATCGGTGAATAGGCAATCATAGAACTCTAATCCTTCGCCAGCGTAGATATAAACTCCGTTTGTACCGTTTCTGAACGTGCATGAGCGAAACACACAATTAAAAGCTTTCGTTGGTCCAATCTTCAAGCCACCCATCCCTGCACCGTTACTGTCAAACTCTATGTTCTCAAATATTACGTTGGTGAATTGCTCCAGGGAGAATGCTACGCCATTTCTTCCATCATCGCGCACCAGGGCTTTTTTACCGGCAGCCAGAAGTGAGTCAGAAGCTTTTACCCGTAGAGTGAATCCCGTGGAGTTTGTAGAAGCTAACCATACACTCAGCACATTATCTTCAGTATTAATTACGATTGTTTCGTCTTGAGATAGATCTACGTTGTCATTGATTGCTTCATACAAATAGTTGTATGTCTTGTAATCTCTTAATCGATATACTCCGGTTGGTTCTTCAGGGGTTCCCCCACCCGAAGGCACTTCATCCGGATCAGCCTCAAAGTCATATGCTCCAATATCAGTTGTATCCACTTCACGATACCAGTTTCTAATATCTCTTTCCTGAGACTCGGAATCGAGGGCAGAATTTCTGACCGGTGATCCTGATTCAATCAAAAAATCGGGATCATCCGGAACTGTACCCAGGTTGAAAGATGGATCTCCTTCTACTGAGTTTTGATCCTGCGTTTCAGCTGCTCTGTAGGCTGCCAGACTCGTGTACTGGCCAGAGTAAACCGTTGAGTTGATTATCGCGGCACTTCCAGCAGAATAGAAAAGATTGTTTTCAGATGTGATATCAGCAGAGGTTTTGCCTGATTGAAGTTTCCAATACACAAGGGGACCGGTGGTCTGAGTGGCTTCCAGCCCTGCGAAAATATTATTATAAGCAACAACACTTACTGCGTTATAGGATCCCACACATTTCCCATATGTACCATGCCTGTTAATGATTGTGTTATTGATCATTGTAATCACTTGGTCGGCTCCGAAGTAAACCGGCTCTTTTGTTCCACCGCCACAATCATAAACCAGACAATTTATCATGGTCATATTCGGCCCCCCGGAGCTGCAATAGACTCCCTGATTTACTATGTCGTGGATTATTGTCCGATTTAATAATATTTGGCCAGATATGGTTTTAGAGTAAAAACCGTTCCTGTCACAATCAAATATTTCACAGTCTTCTACCGTAACATCTCCGGTGATATTATAAGCATAGATTCCATACACTGAACTGGCTCCGGAATATCTGACAGTTGAGTTTTTGATTGTAGAATTCCCCCCGGAGTGAAATGTAAGGACTTCATTTGCACCGGTGCCGGTTAAGGTGCAATTATCAACGGTAATTGCACCATGTTGATAGGTTCGAATACATTTATAGCCGCCCTCGATGGTGCAGTCAATTACCCTGGCCGAAGCTGAATTAGTGAGGTAGATACCTCCATTTGTAAAGCCTTTGATTGTAAAGCCGACAATATCAATATCCTGAATACCTGATCCACTGATTTCAATGGGGCTATCAGTAGAATCATTGACTTCAGCTCCATCAGGAGTTGTTATTGTGAGTTTATACCCATCGGTTGTTTTGTATTTATAATCGAATCCCGGTATCGGGGATCCTTCTCCGGATACTTCAATAGTATAGTCTTTATCTAGTGGGTTTGGTAGTGCATTAATGGCATCCTGAACACTGGCATAAGTTACATCTGTTGTAATATTCTTGATCATCAGGTTTGTATTAGAGGATTATGATCTCTTTGACTTGAAAGTTCTGATTGCTCTTGTATTGGATCATGAGCGGTTCACCAAATACAGTTGCAACAAGATCGATCTCAAAAAGAGAATATTCTTCCACCAGAGTTAAGCTATCGGATCCTGCATTTTCATTGCTATCGGATTCTGCACGTATTTGAACAATGATTGATCCGGCACCATCAGGGGACTTAGCCCGGATATATAGCTTCGTAGGTGTTACCCCAGAGATATAATATTCTCCCAAGTAATGGTAGAAAGTTGCAGATGCAGAAAACTCATCTCCATGCCATCCCGGGAAGATATCAAGTATCGATCCTGAAGAAGCAGCCAGAGAATCCAGAACATCATGAAGGATTTCCTGCAGATCAGGCCCGGTAATGGCTCGTTCATGGTTTTCATGAATTCGATCTGTAATTCTGTTCTTTAGCTCTGCCAGAGGAAACTGTGCCATTATTCGTTCGCAAAATCATCATTAAAATCATCATTGAAATCGGCAGCCACTAATTGGCGTGTATAGAACTCAGAGGTAAAAGCTCTTTGATATTCGAATTCAATATTATAGAGATCCATGCGGTCTTGACGCTGAGTTGCCTCTGTGGTTGTTATCTCCACTGGCACGAGTTTGCCCGTATTGATCAGGTAAACTTGTTTGGATAGAAAGAAATCCCGAATCCAGGCTATATCCTCTCTTGTTTTCCATCCGGTATTTGCTGTGTATTTCCTTCTCTCACGAACACTTTCAGTTTTTGATTTATGGTCTTTCTCTGTGAAATCTTCGCCCAGGACTTTAGAAACTGAAGTTCTGGCGTACTGCATTCCATCCTGCTGATCTCCTGTAATTCGAAGGGTATCATATCCCCCCAGAGAATTCAGAAAAAGGAAATACCGAACATTTTCATGAATGCCGGTATCCATCTCGAAGGTTCTGATCTCGCTGATTCGGTTCGAAGCTCCGTCTTCCATCCATGCATCGAATTTCTTTATTGTGTTGTTATCGTAGCCTGGTATT
>JAOZQY010000072.1 GCA_029931975.1 Bacteroidales bacterium
TATTTACTTCCCGATAAACATAATTTGTATCTATAAATGACATATGTCCGGAAGTTGACTCTATGATTTCTTTGAATTGCGCAAGAGACTCTGCGGCTTTTTTACTTTTGGTAATATCTGAATGAGTGCCAATCATTCTTTCAGGCTTATTGTCAGACGTATATGAAATGATTCTACCTCTGTCTAAAATCCATTTGTAACTATTATCTTTACACAAAACACGGTGTTCACTTCTGTAACAATCGGTTTCGCCGTTTTTATGTTTTTCTATCTCTTCATAAACCTTCTTTTTGTCATCAGGGTGAACTCTTTTATCCCATTCTTGTATACTACCTTGTATTTCATTTTCTGAAAAACCCAGCATTTTTTTCCATTGTGTCGAAAAAAACACGTCGTCGGTAATTAAATTCCAATCCCACAATCCATCTGAATTTCCTTCAACTGCAAATTTCCAACGCAACTCACTTTCAACAAGTTCTCTTTCGGTTTCTTTTTGCTTAGTAATATCAATGATTATTCCTTCGAAATGTGTTATTTCCTTGTTCTCATTTCTTCTTATTAAAGTAATGTCATTAATCCATTTCGTTTTTCCGGCCTTGTCGATAATCCTGTATGGTTGGTGTTCTATCGAATAAAATCCTGTCTTACTTTGGCTGCTGACCTCGTTCTCAACTCTTTCTATATCTTCCGGAAATATTATTTCAGAATAAACAATTTTCCCTGTTATAAAATCTTCGGCTGTGTATCCGAAAATACTTTTCACATTTTCAGAGACATATTCAACAGGCCAATTTTTTTGATTTTTCCACTCAAATCTCACTATCGGACTTTTTTCAATCAGATCATTTGAAAGTCTGATTGCTTCCAATTCATTTTCTAATTCTTGATATGTCGGTTTTGATTTCATATCTATTGTCCTATTGAGTTGGTGCAATTAGAAAGAACTGAATAAAAGTAAGCAATTCTGTGACATTGACAGCGACAACAAAACAGTTTGGAGATTTCCTTATTGACTTGACACTTTACAAGTTGTATATTTAATGAATATCGGAACTGAGCACTGAGCATACACAGAGCATATTAAAAAATCGCATAAAAAATCTTTAAATGGCACTTCGATTCATAAGGCTGGCAAAAGCAGTAATGCTTCTATTCGGTATAACAACAATTCCCTTCACACAATCCGCATTTGCACAAACAGCTGCCCTTGCTGAAAAAAACAAAATTCAAAACGGGGAGAACGCAATGGTGGAAGAGCCGGTTCTCTTACTCACCCTTAAAGATCGCTGGGAGGAAGCATGGCTCGGTTCCCCGGCGGTAGCCGACCTTGATATGGACGGTGAGCAGGAAATCATAGTCGCCCGTGCCAATGCACTTATCGTCTGGAATGCAGATGGCTCTCTTTCCTGGAAGTTTAATGACACACCCGGCCGGATATTCGCAAGTCCGGTCGTGGCTGACTTTCGCGATGACGCACAGCTGGAAATTGCTTTCGGATCAGGAGATCAGGTTTTTCTGCTCGATGCTGAGGGCAATGTACTTTCCGGCTTCCCTGTGACCTGGGAAGGAGAGATACGCAGCCTTGCTGCGGGAGATGTGGATGGAGACGGTAAACTGGATCTGGTCGCGGCCCCAACCACTATTTCAAGCGATGTAGTGAATGCATGGCACGCCGATGGTTCACAGGCAGACGGATTTCCTCCAAACAGTTCAGGAGCGAGCGGCTGTGACGAGCACTGCTATCCTGCCGGATGCTATGACCATAACATGGCCATTGGAGACCTGGATGGTGACCTTAAAATGGATATTGTGGTGCCACACGACAATGCCTACGCCAGTTTCTATAAGGGATCGGGAGAAGCCTTCGATGCCCATGCCATGTTCCTGGGCTGTACCAAAACACCCGGAGTACCTTACCTCCATGAGCTGGCCCTCGCCCAGCAGGGCTGGTCTGATAACCAGGAGGTGGATCTGCAATCCGGGTTTACCAATACGGCACCTGCCATTGCCGATGTCGATGGAGATGGAAACAATGAGATTGTGCTCCTTGGCAAGGTCCGGAATGCATCCGGATCAGAGCACCAGAAAGGAGTTGCATTGTGGGTTGTACGCCCTGATGCCAGCAGAATAAGCTCCTGGGAAACACCACTTCATTTTCCTGATTATCTTGCCGGTGAGTGGTTTCTGGGTACAAACCTGGTCGGAGCAAGTAACCAGGTGGCAATTGCCGATATCAATCCGGCCAAAACCGGTCCGGAGTTTATTTTCGCCGGATTTGACGGGAAAATCCATGCAATCGCTGCCGACAAAACTGAACTCTGGTCATATACCTATACCAGCGATATAAGCGTCTTGACCAGCGGAGTAGTCATCGGCGATCTTTCCGGCGACGGTCTTCCTGAAATCGTGTTCAATACCTTCTCAACAGACAAGGATAAAGGAGCCCTCTATGTACTCGATGCCAGCGGCACCAAACTACACCAGATAGCATTGCCCCGCAGGGGTGCCATGCCTGTCCCCACCCTTGCCGACATCGACAACAACGGTACAGTTGAAATTGTCGTTTCACTTAAAGACGCCCTGGATAATGTTGAAAGCGTACTTGTCTATACGGTAAATTCCTCAACGGTCAACAATTTAATCTGGCCAACAGGCAGAGGGAACTATTTACGCAACGGCCTGTGGGTAAAACCTGAGCCCGGTCCAAACAGCGTTGAGGCCTTAAGCAAACAAGCCCTTCACTATCAACTCCTTCAAAACCATCCAAATCCATTTACCTCATCCACCCAGATCGGCTTTTATCTGGCAGATCCCACCGATGTAAACATCGAAGTATACAACAGCCTGGGCCAAGGAGTACAAACACTGATCCATAAGCACTTACATGCAGGATGCCATGAGGTTCAATTCAACGGTCATGGCCTGGCCGGCGGCATCTACTTTTACCGAATACAGGCAGGCCCCTTTCAGGAATCTAAGAAGATGTTCCTTGTGAAATAAATCATAACTTACCTGTATAAGGACTCTCATGCATGTTTGAATCCCCCGGTTCACGCCGGGGGATTTTTACTGCCGACTATTTTATTCTACCAGGGGTACTCCAATAGAATTTTCTGATTTGGGAAAGTTGATGCTGGTAAACCGATAATTCTGAAAAAAATATTTGATAATTCGCCCCTATTAGAGTAATTTACTATAAGAAGCAAATTATGGAAGATACAATACACAAACAGGCAGTGGAAAATGAACAACTCAAAAATCTTGAATTGCTTTCTAACACCGCTATGCAATTTATTGAATTTCCATCTGATAAAAATATCTACGATTTTATAGGAAATCAACTTCGCGAATTTACGGGAAAAGGTTCTTATGTTATTCTTAGTTCTACCGATACGGAATGCAGAAACCTAACTATCCGGGCGATTATTGGCATGGGAAAATTATCTAAAAATATCGCAGATCTTATAGGACAGAATCCTGTGGGCACGACATATAATGCAAAACATGAAAATCTTGATTATCTTTTCGATGGTAAATTACATCTATACAAAGAAGGACTGTATGGAATATCATTGAAGACCATTCCGAAAACTGTTTCCGGTACCATTGAAAAACTATTGAATATTAAAAGCATATTCTCAATAGGTCTCGTAAAAAGCAATGATCTATTCGGAACCATTGTCATATTGTTAAAAGAAAATGTCAGCGAACTTAAGAATAATCAATTAATTGAAGCGTTTGTAAAACAAGCTTCCATAGCAATGCAAAAAAGACAGGCGGAGGAAGCACTTAAAAGAAATGAGGCTCAATTAAGACAAATTATTGATGTTGTACCACATTTTATCTTCGCAAAAGACAGGGATGGGCGTTTCATCATGGCTAATAAAGCAGTAGCCGATGGAAGTGCAACAACTCTGGAAAACATAATCGGGAAAACACACCCTGAGTTACTGGGTGCTTCACCTGAACAATATGAAGCTTATCTAAAAGATGACCGTGAAGTTATTGACACTGGAAAGTTGAAATTTATTCCCGAAGAAGATTATACTTATCCTGATGGTCATACGGTAATTTTGGAAACAACCAAAATCCCGTTTACTTCCGCAGGAATACCTGCTATTTTGGGTGTATCGGTTGATATTACCGAACGGAAACGAGCAGAGGAAGCACTTAGAAAAAGTGAAGAGAAATATCGCTTGCTCGCAGATAATTCAATAGATGTGATTTGGACGATGGATTTGAAATTAGTTTTTACTTACGCTAGTTCATCAATAAAAAACATTCTCGGATACACAGTTGAAGAATTCATTGGAACCAGATTGTCTCAACATGCCAACACAAAAGATTTTTTTTACATGGCAAGAAAGGCACTAAATGCAATTAAACATTATAAAAGATCTGAGCATGTCACTTTTGATACCTTAATGCTGCATAAAGATGGAACTAAAATTCCTGTTGAAATTACTGGGAAATTGCTTCTTAACAAAGAAGGGCTACCAATAGGAATACAGGGAACTACTCGTGAAATTACTGAACGCATACGGGCAGAAGAGGAACTAAGAAAACATCATGAACATCTGGAAGATCTGGTAATAGCTCGCACAGCTGATCTGGAATCAAAAAACATATCACTTGAACGATTGAATAAGTTGTTTGTCGACAGGGAATTCAGAATAAAAGAATTAAGGGACCAGGTAAAAGAGTTAGAAGAACAAATTGAAAGAATGCAAAACCAATAATTTTTCTAAACCTCTGAGTAAAAATCTACCTGGATCACGAACATATTCCTTACAGTTTTTTATTCCAGGCTTGTGGTCATTTCCGGTAGAGCCATGTGCCATCTGGTTGGATTAACAGGATCCAAATCATCGGCCCCAAAATATCCATCGCCACTTTTATCTTCGAACTGCCAGCAATCATTCACATTAAAATCCAGAACCAGGTCTGATCCATTATTATCTACATAATTGAAGTCAACGATGGTGCGATAGATGGGATGAGGTGCATTATTCATAAATTCCAAATCGCCGAAGGGTCCATATTCAGCGCCAGATTTTCCCGCAAAATCATACCATGTAATCCCCTCTCCACCATGGGTGTAAGCTGCCTCTCTGGGCGAAACCGGATCCATATTCGGTGATTGTCCTTCCCCCAGTAACCACCCTACTTCCTGTCCGTCATTGATTTGAGTCATATCGCCAGGCTGGTGAAGTCCACCTTCCGTTTCGGCGTCATCCGAGAGATAGATTCTGAAATTCCTTCTTTCAATTCCTCTTTCTCCGGTAGCAATGCCGATATTCATCTGCAAATAGTAGATATCTATTTCAATGCTGCTGTATTCACCAGCAGGTATAGCCGTGTCCTTGAGCAAAGAGTGAACAACATCATCATCCGTATAGTCAAACACAAACGACGAACCTAAGTCTGGCTCATTGAATAAGTTAAAATCAGAGGTTCCATTTGCACCTAACAGAGTTACTTTCTTCAGAGCAACATAATAGTTTTCGGGAGTCTCGTAGGTCATAGACGAAACAGTCTTCAAAGTACCCGCAGCTTTAGTGTTTCCAAAGCTCACCTTCAATTTGACATCTTCAATGTTTTTAATACTGGTAAACTCAGGGTCCTTCTCACAAGCAGTGAATCCGACGAATGTGAGAACAGTAAGAATAATAAGGGTGTTTTTCATATTTATTCGAGGCATTTGTTTAATAATCCTGTTCTACGCTGCTTTTCTGAAAATGTTTGATAATTATCCATAAATAAGCAAAAGAATAACCTTCTCACTGCCTTCCAGGCTACGCGATTCTATCCTTAAGAATATCTTCAAAATTCGTAGTGTTTTTCATGATGCTAGCTTCCATATTTTTCATTCAGGTATTCTTTCTTAAGTATTTTAGCCAGTTAAATTTCTTTTCTTGGTGTCTTCTTTCTCTTGGGTCAAGACAAACAGAATCCCGGACTGGACTTCCCCCATTAATTTGCATCTGATTCTTATTTCGCGAACAAACGCTTGTCCCAGAAATAATCTTCCCGGCGCAGGATGGAAACATGGGTTTGAAATTTGGGATATTCTGTATTGATCATGTAGTTGTATTCTTCCGGGATGACGATTGAAGGCACCCGGAGTGACAGGGAGGTCTGCCTGTCGTACCATTGTGAACCTGATTTCTGAAGGGTGCCCAGGCCTCCCATGCTTCGCCAGTTTTACGGCAGGGAGCTTAATGGAGTATCTGTGATCATCAGCACTGGCTCGTGTATGGGAATGGCCATCATCACATATGGTTCTCCCGGGACGATCCGGCTCCTGTGGACCAGTAGCTCCAGGCTGGCCAATGACCTGCTGGAAGCACAGTAAATTACCTTCTGAGCTTTACTGTTCCAGCGGTTGGCGAAACCCGATGCAATTAATTCCCTTGCATATTTCTTCCTGCAAAGGCGGTATAATTCAAAGGTTTCAGACATTGTCTCCATACTCCTACATCGTTCCCATGTACAAACAGAGCCATGAGCAGGAGAGCCTGCTCTTTGATATTCTCTCTGATCCGGTAAGCAGGATTCCTGTAGTTGCGGAGCGTCCTTACACTTATGTTAAGCCAGCCTGCGAGTATATCATCGGTGCTTGCTGAACAATCCTTTAAGCGCTTAAGGAAGTCGATGTCCACTTCCCTGGTCCTGAGCCAGTAAAGCACCTCGCTATCGGACAGTGAGGCGGGAAAATCTTCCGGCGGATCATAAGGCTTTTTCTTCTTTCGCATTTCGATTTCCTTTGACAAAAATATAGGCAAATTTGCAGCTTAAGTCTTTCCAAGTTCCAAAAAAGTTTCCTGATGCACTTACAGGGTGTAGGTCATTAAGGTGTTCGTACTCCGATTAGCATAGAGTTTAAAATGACTGGGGAAAAGAAAAAAGATCCGGAGGAATCTGACAGAGGTAATTCTGGTTAAAACTTCACTCCGATCACACAAATATCGTCTATCTGGTCGAAGGTCCCCTGCCACTGGTCCAGGCTCCGGGTCAGTACCCTGTTCTGTTCGTCCATTTGTAAGCCGGCATTTTCCAGGATCAATCTCTTAAAAGGTATATATTTAAGCTTTTTACCCTTCTCCCCGCCAAACTGGTCAGCATACCCGTCTGTATACATGTACAACTGGTCACCCTCTTCAATATTGAACTCGTTCGTAGTAAATCTATCCATGCGATCGTAAAAAGCCACCGGCATTCTGTCAGCAGGCATATCATACAGGGTATAACCGTTCCCCGGCTCCCCCTCCATGACTTTCATGTCCGGGATATCAGGTGCCTTCACATGGCTTTTTCTGATAAGGTATAAAGAGTTATATGCTCCGGCATACTGTACCCGGTTCTCATCGGGGTTGATCTCAATTATCGATATATCCATTCCATCGCGTTGCTCCCCGGAGATCCCTTTCTGCCCCAGCGTTTTAATGATCTCTTTCCTCATCCTGCGCAGGATTACTCCGGGATGGGTCAGGTACCCTTTCTGAACGATCTCTTTCAGCAACGACATCCCCATCATGCTCATAAATGCTCCCGGTACACCATGCCCCGTGCAGTCGACCACCGCCAGCACCGTTATCCCTTCCACCTGTGCTGTCCAATAGAAATCGCCACTCACGATGTCTCTCGGCCTGAATAAAAGGAAGTAATCGGAAACAGTCTCCCGGAGCAACATTAGATCGGGCATCGCGGAGGATTGAATATGTTTCGCATACTCAATGCTTTTCGTGATATCCACATTGTTCTGCTCGATTTTATCCTTTTGCTCGTGCAACAGATTTCGCTGTGCTTCGATCTCATCCCTCTGCGAACTGATCTCTTCGTTCTTTTGTTCCAGGTCCAGGTTTTTCTCTTCAATCTCCTTCTTCTGACGGGCCAGCAACATGTTTTTCTTTCTCGTCAGTACAAGGCTTCCCGTCACCAGGATCACCACCAGGACCATCAGTACCACAATTCCGATAAGCGCCTTACGTTGTTCCTTCTGCTTTTCCAGCGCCAGCTGATCCAGCTGCTGCTGTTGCTCCAGCAACCTGATCTCCTGCTCTGCCTCCTGCTGTTTTCGTTGCTCCTGTTCCAGCGCAAGATTGGCAATACGTTGCTCCTGCTCAAGTAACCGGTTCTCCCGCTCTTGCTGCTCCACCCTGTACTGCTGCTCTGTGATGATCAGTGATTGTTTCAACCTTTCCTGCTCCAATAAGCGCAGGTCACTCTCCTTCATCAATAGCTCCTTCGCCTGTTCCTCGCCTTCAAGCTGAAGAGTCAGGCGGTTTATAGCCAGCTCATTTACTCTCTCCTCTTTCAGCCTGAGTAACAGGTCCTTTTCAGATCGATCAAGCCTCGATATTCGCTCTTTCAACTGCTGCTGATTCAACTTCTGTTCTAACAGAAGAGAATCCCGTATGGCCATGTAAGATTTGTAGTACTTCAGTGCGTTCTCCGGGTCATTGCCTGCACCCAGCACACGGGAATAGGTCAGATATGCATCTGAAAGTAACTTATCGTCCCCGGCCTCTTCTGCTGACGAAATGGCTTCCCGGCAGAAATGGCCAGCATTATACAGGTCATTTTCATTGAAATAGATCAGCGCCTCTATGTTCTCAATGCGAGATCGATCCCCGGAAAAATCGTCGGCTCTCAGCCCGCCAATAGCCTGATTCAGGTGATCCTTTGCATCCTGCGGCTCATTCATATTCTGATAACAAACCCCCATATTGGCCCTCATCACTGCGATCTTTCCTGCTGGAAATCCCGCTCCTTCAGCATGCTCCACAGCCAGGCCATAATGCTCCAGTGCCTCCTGATAACGTTTCAACTGGGTAAGATAAAAGCCCATATTGTTTTGAAGCACAGCTATCTCAGCATTATCCCCCTCCTTACCATAATGATCCAGCAACTTCTCTGTATAGTTCAGACAATCCTCATAATTGCCATTCTCCCTGTGCGCATTTACCAGTTGTGTCCATGCCGGCACGGGTTCCCGACCCTGCTCTTTCAGCATCACCTCATATAGTAAAAAATGCTCCAACGCTTCCTCTGTCTTACCACTGAGCAAGAATGCTGTTCCCAGCTTCTCAGTCAATTCCAGGCCTTCCTCTACATCCCTCTCTACCAATAACTTTTCTGCTTTCAGATAATACCCCACTGCCTTTTCATGCACGTCAGCCATCGAATAAGCGTCACCTATTTTCCTGAAAACACCCTGCATGCTGGTACTGTCATCAGTATATTCCAGCACACTTGTCACCCTCAAATAATAGGGTATCGATTCTTCAGCATGCTTTTCGCTGATAAAAACATCCCCAATTAATTCCAGCACTCCGGCTTCTGCTTGCTCCATCTTCAGCTGCATCGCTATCTGAAGTGCCTCACCCAGCATATTCAATGCCGAAGACGGTTGACCCTCTTTATAATTCATTTGAGCTTCTTCAAACAGCTCCTGAAAGCGAAGGGAGTCCATTTTTCGTTGTTCATCCACTACTTGTCCTTTCAAAGGTGGAAAAATGCCGACAAGCAGTGTGAACAAAACTGCAAACAGAAGCACGGTATGAAAGGTTCTCATCATCGCATTCAGTACCCCTATTTAAGTTGATAGGACAAACCAAACCGGATATGCCTGGTAAGCTGTGGATTATAAATCAGGTTCTCATCCTGGAAGGAAGCATTCACACTCCCGTATTTTTCATTGAAAATATTAATCACTTTCACATAGACATTTAAACTGTTGCTCAATCGATAACTCATCAACACGTTCATGGAATAGTAGCCATCCGTTTCGCCAAATATCTCGTTGTATACCCCTTCAAACGGAATCAGCAACTTGAGCCATTTGGACATCCAGTGACTCTCGATGTTCAGGTACATCTTGTCTATGGGTTCCATGGACACCTTTAGTTTACCACTGTGCCGCGGTGTCAGTTCGAAATACTCCAGCACCAGCTCCTGCACATTGGGGATCTTATTCTTTTTCTCCTGGATTGTGAGGCTCAACTCTGCATCCAGATTAATGGACTTCACAATGTCGTTCATCCGCAACGTGGTCATGCCTCCATATACATTTGAGACCGCATCTTCATTATTGATCCAGATCCGCACACTGTCATTCGCCGCACGAATAAGATTCAGCTGATCTGTGGCAAATTTCTGCGGAATGATATGGTCAGTGATCCGGTAAATGAAAAATGTTTGATCAAACAGCAAGCGCTTGAAAAATGTAGTGCTGAAGCCGGCTTCCAAGGTGGAAAACAACTCAGGTTTCAGCTTCGGATTTGGAATAGCCATATAGTAGATCAGGTTATCTACGGGGTAGGCCAGCGACTGGTAGGTAAGCGATAAGGCAGGTTCTTTGTAAGCCCTCCCCAGGGATAACCGGAAGGAAGTACGTGAACTGGTTTTATGTAAAATGCCAATTTGCGGACTCAATGCCTGGCCGTACCTGCTGTTTCTGTCATAGCGCAATCCCCCCAGCATCCTGAATTTTCCCACCCGGTAGTAAGCCTGCAAAAAACCGGATAAGGTATTATAGGACGTAGGATTAAAGCCGAATCTGTCAGCAATACTGTCCAGGTTAACCTCTACTTTGAAGAGGTTGTAATCTGCCTCATCAAAGGGATTGAAAAGAAAATTGGTAACGGGAAGCGCACCTGACTGCTTGTAGGAAAATCCCCCGATCACTTCAAGGTCACTCATCGGTGATGCGGAAAATGTCTGTTCAAAAAAGAAATCATTGGATGCTGAATAGTGATAGAGCTTATCTGTGAATTCAGAAAAGGTTACTCCCATGCTGCTGTTGTTATCCATGGCATAGGAAAGCAAACTCAAATGGGTGGAGGAGGAGAAATGCCTGCTTTCCTTTTCGTAACTTAAGTGGACACGCTGAATCCGCTCACCCCAATAGTTCTGCGGATTGTTATATTTATAAAACACAGGCGACAAGCCGATGGAACTATGTGTCCTGCGGTACATGTTGTTATAGCCAAATCCTACCCCCCTGAACCGGAGTTGGAGTCCCATCATATACGAGGAGGATCCCATATTCTCTATTTCAGGACTGGTGATGGATCCTTCGTAACCGGGCCCGTATTTCTCATCCTTGAATTGCTCAACGGTGATGCCCAACCCTTCAAGCAGCTCCTCATTAATTTCAAGGGGCTCATATTCAACACCGTTATATGAAAAAGACTCTCCACTGGCCTGGTAATAATTCAGCGGATTGTAGACCTCCTCATATCCCTCCTTGAGGTTCACGTCACTGAGGCCGGCCTTGCTTCCATAAAAACTGTAATGTAAAATGTTGTTGTTCTTTCCCCCTTTACCACCGATGAAGAAATTTGTAAAATGGTAATTGTTCTGACCCAGGCTCACGTTTCCACGCACAAAAGTATCCTGATCTGCATCCTTAATGATGATATTGATTACTCCGGTAACTGCATCGGCACCGTAAACCGCAGAGGCATTCCCGTATATCACCTCTATCTTTTCAGCCTGCCGGATAGGCAACTGGGCTCCGATAGGCATGCCTGTTACGGCAGAGGGTTTGATAGGCACCCCGTTGATAAGAATCTTGGAATAAAGGTTGCCGGTGCATCCCCAGATCTGAAAGCTCTCCCCCAACTCACCATTTCCCGGCTGAGAAACCTGCATACCCGGAAGGGAACTGAGTACATCAGTCAAGGTATTATACTGGTTTTTAAGGATCTCCTCATGAGATATCACGTATACTTCCAGGGGCAGTTCATCCAGGGATTTTGAAAAACGTCCCGTTGAAATGATCTTCAGGCGATTGGTATCCGCATAAAACAATAGATCATCAGCTTCCATCACCTCCAGTCGAACATCAGATAACACAGCCTCCTGCTGTGCAGCGACCGGCAGTACCAATGTGCTGAATGCCAGGATAAATATGATCGCTTCATTTTTCATCGCCAAAAAAAGTCTGATACTCCATTTAAATATAAAGAAAATGTCAGCAGCTTATAAAACACTTTATCCACCATTGTGCATACGGTTGCATTTTAGTTGTATAACATATTCCCCTGAAAACAAAAGTGAAAATGATTCTTAACAATAAGGAACTCGGGGCCGACATGGATGAAGACCCGTACATGCCCATTAAAACCTCCAAACCAAGTGTATCCAAAAGCTATAAACAGCCACCGGTTTCCTGTGAAGGATCTTACCTGGGCGGGGATACTGCACTTAATCAGATAATGTAATAGATAGCTTATGAGCAATTCTTCAGGTCCGCAAATGATCGAATTGGCGTACAAGAGAAAAAACTACCTTTACCTTAAACCCACAATAATTTCATATTCTCCTACATGCACCATAATCAACCCGATTTCAGGCATATCACCGCTAGCTTGGTCCTGTTATTCCTGACTATCTCTGTATCAGGACAGGATTCAGTGAGAGTCAGCGACTTTGAATCATGGAACGCAATTGCCATTGAGAAAGAGTTGTTCGATGGAAAACTGAATTTGGGATTTGCACAGGAATTGAGGTTAGATGAGAATTCTGCCCATATAAATAACTATTTCACCAGCCTGAATGCTGACTATAGTCTAAATAAACACCTGAAATTTGGACTTGAATACCGTTTTATCAAGGATAATAAAGATGAGAAAGGGTATCAGAAAGGTCACAGAGTCCATCTCGACACGAAATATCGTCATAAAATAGACCGTTTGGCTCTCGATTACAGAATCAGGTTGCAACACAGAATCAACCTGCCATATGGAGAAGTGGAAGATCCGGACTGGTCAAACAAAGTCCGCCTTCGCGGTAAAGCCAAATATGACTTTCGTAACTGGAAGATCGATCCGTGGTTTTCTGCAGAAATATTTTATACCAGTAAGAAATATACTGTCAATTATATTGAATCGATCGACGAACTGGAACAGATTTCGGGGTTTGAAAGGGTGCGGTTGACACTTGGATCTGCATATACAATAAAAAAAGTGGGTAAGATTGGATTCTACTACCGGATAGAACAAGAGTTTGGGTCGTATCCCGGTGTATTCAATACACCTGGCACCTTTCACATAGTGGGGGTCGATTTTACATTTAAACTGTAACAGGCCATGAGGAATCATTTGTATAAAGCGATCATTCTTCTGGTAATCCTGTTGGGGGCTACTCTTCTTTCCTGTGAGAAAGAGGTTCCGATTAATGCCGGAGGAGGATTGAAAGATTGGACTGAGGATTCACATTCCTACCTGGCCGAACCAGACTATTCCATGGTATTCAGCCAAACAGAGGTGCAGCGATTGGATATTGTGATTAGCAAAGATTACTGGAAGGCCATGCAGGATGATCTGGAAAACTTATTTGTTCAAAAAGCAGTTCCCAATCAAGCACCCCCATTTCCCAATCAGAATCCAGTATACGTTCCATGCCAGCTTTTTTATAAGGGGAAACAATGGCATGATGTGGGGATTCGTTATAAAGGCAATTCCAGTTTATCTTTTCCATTTAGAAAAGGGATCGGCAAACTCCCTTTCAGGCTTGAGTTTAATCATTTCGAAAACGAAAATCCGGCGATTTCGGGACAAACCTTTTACGGATTCTCGCAACTATCTTTTGTCAATGGGTTCAATGATATATCCTTACTGCATGAGAAAATTGCCACAGATGTTTACAGAGATTTTGGTATCCCTGCTCCCCATTCTGCATTCTACAGAATATACATAGACCATGGAGAGGGACCTGTCTATTATGGATTGTATACGATGTTGGAAGTTGTATTTGACGGTCCCATGTTGTTGAATCAATTCGGCAGTGAAGCCGGTAATTGTTATAAACCGGAAGGTGCCGGGGCACATTTCAATGATCTTTTCCTGGTTAACTCTAAATTCTTTGTGAATAAAACTAACCCGGGGTCCGGTCTGAGTGATGTGAGATCGATGATCCGTGCCCTGCTTTCAGAAGACAGGTTCCTTGACCCGGATCGATGGCGGAAAGAACTTGAATCTGTTTTTAATGTGGACCATTTTCTAAAATGGCTCGCCGCCAATACATGCATGCAGAATTGGGATACCTATGGAAGAATGACTCATAATCTCTACCTCTATAACAATCCTGCCAACGGACTTCTAACATGGATCCCGTGGGATAATAACGCAACTTTTAGAGAGGGTGCCGGAGACCCAGCAAGGAGTGCCTTGAATTTTGATTTCTCAAACCTTGATACCCTGGCTGGCGGTCCTGCCAACACTATTCCATGGCCCCTGATCTCATACCTGTACAGCGATACTGCATACAGGCAAAAATACGATAACTATATAGATAATTTTATACAGGGTCCTTTCTCAGTTTCCATAATGGCAGAAAGGTTTACAGAAGCTCACTACATGATCGCTCCTTATGTTACCGGAGCAGAAGGTGAACTGGATAAATACACTTTTATACCAAAGGCTTCCGATTTTGAAAATTCACTGGACACACTGATAAATTTTGTGGCTATACGTTATAACAAAGCGGTAGATTACCTTAAGTAATTCACCGTCATTTTTTACTAATACGGATAATCCATTAATCGACTCATTTAACGGAAGTCTGAAGTTCCCATTCATCTCCGAAGAAGCAGTTAGTTCGTGGATTCCAATGCTTTTCAATATCAAGGATTTTATCCCTGAGTTGGACGATCCTATTGAAATAGCTGAAACAGCTTTTCTATCATCTGCCTGCTGCACTGATAGTGTTGGCCATAATTGCATCTGCATTCTTATTTCACGAACAAACGCTTGTTCCAAAAATAATCTTCCCGGCGCAGGATGGTGTAGGTTTGCGATTTATTCGGGATATTGAACAGGGAAAAACCTCCCTGCGAATGGATAAAGTTAACCAGGTTATGAAAAAAAACGATGTTCTAACAAACTGTTTAAGGATAGCTTTGCTTTTCCATTGGAATTTATGCCTGCATCAAAATCATTCGACTACTCTGTTAAAGACCCGACCACCGTGTAGTTTGTACTGAATCAATCCGACTTCTTTTGCTATGGAGACGCTAACAATTGTTGATTCTTCCCATTGATCTTTAAAGTCAGCATGAACAAACTCCAGCACATCGTGGTATTCTACCTCATTAATCTTCATGGTGTCATGTACTCTTGCAAAGGACAATAATGGATATTCAACCAGCTTATTGTCAATGTATTCAGAATCTGGCCTGCGTCCTGCATCTGTACGAATGGAAATCAGTTTCTTATGAAGAAGATCGTAATGACAGTAATTGTTATCTAAGCGAATTTTCAGGATTTGACCATCAGGAGGTTCCGCCCCTTCCAGATGTATTGAGAATCTTTGGTCTAGTTGTGAACGGAAGACCTGTTGTATCACTTCATATTCCTTGTATTCGCGATCTTTCAGACCAAACAGGCCACTCGAACTCCTGGAGCTATTAAAGGCTTCCCATTCAGATGTAAGCTGAAAATACTCTGTGAAGGCCTGACTATCTGACAAAGAGAACTCTTCGTATGTATCTGTATCCATCAGCCACTCCTTGTGTTCACTGCTTACAAAAAAGTATTCTGTATTTGGGCTGTACAGATCTCCACAGGATGTACATAGAAGAGCAACACCATAGGCCAAACTACCGATTGCATATCTTTTACATTTCTTCATGATACAATTAATATGGTAGTAAAAGTTTAACTAATAACGGAGGAAGAATACTGCATACTCATAGTATACCTCAATGCTTCCAATGAAATTATAGAAGTTAAAATTTCTATTTTTTTATCCATGTATTACTCAAAATATCTGTTTTCAATAATCCAAAACTTATCTGTAAGCCTGCCCATCAGTTTATGTGAGCTATCAATCCAGATTTATTATTTTCTCGAAGCACTCAA
>JAOZQY010000073.1 GCA_029931975.1 Bacteroidales bacterium
TCTGGTATTCGCCCAGGTTCCGGTAGGAGGTGCCTGTGTTAAAAAGAGATTTCCCTAAATACAGCTCATCGTTCACTTTCCTTGCAAATTCAACAGCATGAAGGTTCCAATATAAGGCTGAATCGTATTGTCCAAGCTGGTTTAAAATGTAAGTGTAATTGGCAATATATTTCAAGTGACCGCGATCGTAATGAATTTCCCTGCTTAATTGATCGGCACCCAGGTAATATTCCCGCGCTTTATCCAGATCTGAAATCTCCTCCATCTGACCGATTTGTATCAACAGATTAACCTGGTTCGAGTCGCGTGGACTTGTGCCCAGCAGGGCAATAAGAGAATCTTTTTCCTCCTGCTGTCCCCTGGCGGGGATGATCATCAGCAAGAATAACAACAAAAGAAACGGCATCTTTTTCAGGATTCTCCTCTCTTTTTTAACAGGGTTCCTCAGATTCTCAGCTATGCACATATGAAAAACAATTTGGCATTGGAGCAGGGATTCATTCTCTACTTCTCATTCAATTGAATTTAAAAATAGAGGAATATTCTAGGTTCCTGGCCTTTTCAATCTCTCTTTTTTATCATAAAAGGTAAAAATCCCCTTTTTGGGGGATTCATTTTTTAACTGATATGCTGAATTTTGAGTAGTTTCATTAAAAAACACAAATGATGAAGTCAGTTATATTTGTCGGGATGTTAAGCTTGCTTTCCTTTTCTGGAAAATCGCAGGTGTTTAAAGGCAATTTTCAGTACCAGGGCGATGATGTCGTTCTGACCCTCCAGTTTCAGCAACAGGGAACCCAGGTGAGCGGTTATTTGAAATCATCCACTGGAGCTGTTTTTGAAATACAGGGAGAAGCTGAGGATAATGTGGCCGTGGGGACCTGTTCTAACCAGGACGGGGGCTCATACTTTGAAGCCTACCTTGAAGGGGATGAATTAAGTTTTGGACTGATGCAACCGGATGCCGAAAACAAGCCGGATTATTCAACAGCCCAGTATATCTTGTTTAATCAAACCGCTACAGCGCCTGCTGTTTCCGCCAGGCGATCCCAAAATCCTGTTTCCTCTGGGAGTGGAATGGCTTCAAATTCAGGGAATGAGATCGGCGATCCGCTTTGGGGATTCAGTCTGAGATCGCCCGATACCTGGCTGTCACAAAAAAATGAATCGCTTATTATACTGGGTCATAATACCATTGCCGGGATGATAGTTATTTTCCCTCATACCTCCGCTGATATGGATGCCATGTATGCGGAAATGTTGAAAGGTATTGATGAGGATGGAAGCTCCCTGAGAATAAGCGATCAGCAGATTATGAGTAACGGGAATAACATACTCATGGCCCGTTATGAAGGTCAGGTGAACGGCGAAAAGGTGAAAGCTCGCGGCTATGGGATCCTGTCCCCATACGGAGGAGGGGCCTATTTGATGGCTGTAGCAACACCAGATAAACTCGGCGATGAGATATTAAATGCTGCCGAACAATGCATGGCTACCTTTAGCTTTTCTAAACCCGCTCAATCCCCGGCACGTAATATTTTTGTAGGAAAATGGACCACCATGACCAAAAACACCCAGACGGATATATGTTTCTGTGCAGATGGGAGCTATCAGCAGCAATATGAATCCTCCTATTCAGGAGAGGGATGGGGACAGGCTAATGACTCCGGCAATAGAGGCAGGTGGAGCGTGACCGGTGATAAAGATAACGGACAGATACGTGTTATACTGGAAAACGGCGAAGAGCTTATGTACAATTACCTGATCAATACTCAGTCGGGGAGTGAGTACTATTTTAATAGGGATCTCTTTTTCAGAAATAATTAAACTTAATTATGGACTGGCAGAAAAGTAAAAGGCTGCTCTCCAACCTGGCGGAGAGCAGCCTTTTGAGTATGGGCTGGACGATCCTGCTATTTATTTAGCAGGAACCTCTTCCAGTATTTTAACCAGGAACTCCCAGAAAAGTTTTACGGTATTGATCTTCACTTTTTCATCCGGGGAGTGGGGGAAGCGGATGGTGGGACCGAAAGAAATCATATCAAAATTGGGATAAACCCCGCCCAGCAGTCCACATTCAAGTCCCGCATGGATGGCTTTGATTTCAGGTACCTTCCCGAAATTTTTATTGTATACATCCTGGCAGGTCTTCAGGATGGGGGAGTCCATATTGGGCTTCCATCCGGGATACTCACCACTCAGATTCACATCGGCGCCTACCAGTTGGAATACGGCTGCAATTTTCCATGCAGTGGCTTCCTTGGCACTGTCTACCGATGAGCGAGTTAGGTTATAGGCTTCGAACTTGCCATCCTTAATGCTGGCAATTGCCAGGTTATTGGAGGTCTCCACCAGTCCCTTCATGGACTGACTCATGCGCTGTACTCCGTTGGGACAGGCAAAGATGCCTCTGATAAATCTGGCTTGCTCCACCGGTGGGATTACCTTGGCGGGCATAGTCGTTTTTTCGCAACTAAAGCTAAGGTCAGGATCTGAATCGGCGAACTCTTTGCGGTAGATATCCTGGTAAGAAGCTACCAGCGCTTCAAAAGCAGAGCTTTCTGCAGCCGGGACCATAATCACTGCATGAGCTTCGCGTGGAATGGCATTTCTCAGGTCACCACCGGTTGCTTCGGAGAGCCTGATCTTCATGTCCGACTCTGCCTGCATCAGGAAGCGGAAGAGTACCTTGTTGGCGTTGGCTCTTCCCAGGGGAATATCTATCCCCGAGTGTCCGCCTTTTAATCCCTGAACATGAACTTTGTAGGCCTCATGCCCGACTGGTACATCCTCTTCCGTATAGTTCTTGGTAGCTGAAACATCGATACCGCCTGCGCAGCCCACGTAAAGTTCTCCTTCATCTTCCGAATCCATATTAATCAGGATATCTCCGTTGAGCAAACCCGGCTTAAGACCAAAGGCACCGGTCATTCCGGTCTCTTCGTCAATGGTAAAGAGGGCTTCGACGGGACCGTGTTTAAGGGTGGTGGACTCCAGTACTGCCATGGCAGCAGCTACGCCAATGCCATTGTCAGCGCCCAGGGTGGTACCGTCAGCGGTGACCCATTCTCCGTCGATAAGAGTCTCAATGGGATCCTTCTCAAAATCAAAATCTTTATCACTGTTCTTCTGGGGAACCATATCCAGGTGGCCCTGCAACACAACGCCTTTTCGGTTCTCCATGCCGTGAGTGGCGGGCTTCTTGATAATCACATTGCCAACCTCATCCTCGATGGTTTCCAGTCCGAGATCCTCTCCGAACTTAAGCATGTAGGCTATTACCTCGGCCTCTTTTTTTGAAGGCCTGGGGATTTGTGTGAGTGCATAGAAGTTTTTCCATAACTCAACAGGTGCTAAATCTTTTATTGAACTCATTGTGTTGTTTTTTAAATATTTATGGGCGCAGGGTTTCATCGACATGATGTACGAGGATGAATCCGACTGTGCCCTTTTCTTCATTTTAATCTGGTACTTGTCCGCTGGGAAGCTCAAGGCCGAATTTCTGTTTGGCATCGGCTTTTTTAAGCTGAAGAGCGAGGAAAATGGAAACTATTCCGAGGACCACCAGCATAAAGATGGGAACCGTATAGTTGTAGGCCATATCCCCCGAACGGATGATTTCCAGATCTTTCTTATTGGCCAGATCCAGAACAGCCCCAATGCCCCAAAAGAAAAATAGTAATCCATAATTCTGTATGGTGAACATAGTGGCGTAAGCTGTTCCCAACCTGCTCTCCTTTACAATCTTGGATACGGAGGGCCACATAGCTGCAGGGATAAGTGAAAAGGCTATTCCCAGGCTTAACAGGCCAAAATACCCAAGCACCTCGCTGTTAAACAAAGAGAGGGAAATATGTGCAAAAATGAGAAGGATAGATCCCAGGATCATTAGGGAAGCTGCCTTGCCTTTTTTATCCACGAAATTTCCGAAAATGGGTGTGAACAGGATGGTTCCCATGGGGATCAGACTGGCAGTTTTGGGTCCGTTCTGCAGCCATACAGAAAGTGTACTAGGCCAGAGTCCTTTAATAAAGAAGATAAAGAGGAGCCCAATAACAACCATAGAGGCCACTTTCCCTCCCACATTATTAATTTTGGATGGGATCATGGAGAATCCCAGACCGAAGAAAAAGAGTGCCATGTAAATGGCAACGTTGCCAAGGGACTGGCTGCCAAAGAGACTGAAATAATTAGCGCTTAACGGTAATTCGTAGGAAAATCCGAATTTATTCACCAGCAAATCCGGTGCGTACTGGATGAAGGGGAAAACAGCTGAATAGAAGAAGACGCAGAGTAAAGCGATGTATATAAAAGAGCGGTTCTTCAACAAGGCGATAAGATCTGAAAATTTGAACTCCTCCTCTGCGGCAACCTCGCCACTTGCCACCATGGCAGCTTTGTCCTGCTTATCCAGGGAATAATCAAAGACTGTATAAATCAGGAAGATGATTAATGCTAGTCCAATCAGGGTGGCCGCAAAAGCCACTGCAGGAGGAACACTGTTTCCACCAATATCAATGGATAGTGCCAGTCCCATGGCCGACCCCAGTCGACCGAAACCCATATTGATGGCCATGGCCAGTGCCAGTTCATATCCTTTGAACCACTTTACCACGGTTCGGGTAGCCACCACACAGGTGACCTCAAGTCCGGATCCAAACAGCACCCGTCCTATGATCATCATGGTTAATTGGGTATTGTGCGATTCACCAAAAAAACCATGAGCTGCGAGGGCAGTTATGGCAGCCCCAACTGCGGCCAGGGCACCAAATAGAATACCTGCCAGTCTTACACCCCATTTATCCAGGACAATCCCTCCTATGATGATCATGCCAAAGAGGTTGGCAATGGTGGTAAGCCCGATTAACCTTCCGAACTCTTCACTGGTGAAACCCATTTCAGTTTCCATCAATCCCTTCAGGCCACCGAAGAAATCCTGGAACCAGTAAGTTGCAAATATGAGCATACTGATCAGTACCAGTACCAGCCAGCGCATGGGGGCCGAATCCCGTAGAGTTTTCTTAATCGCTTCCATCAAATTGTTTTTTGGTAAATAAGGCCTTAAAAATAGGAAAAATATGTAGCCAACAGTTGTTTTATAGAACATAGTGCTCAGTTTAGGGTTTCATATACCAATTATATATATTTTTGTGAAAAATTGAGCGCAATGAAAAGGGTTGTAATATATGTGGTACTGTTGGCTTTCTCTTTGAATGTGGCGGGCCAGGATAAAATCAAATGGCACTCCATTGAGGAGGCCGTTCAGCTGGCCGGCAAGGCCCCCCGGGTATTGGTTATCGATGTATACACCGACTGGTGTGGCTGGTGCAAGCGGATGGATGCAACAACCTTTTCCGATCCCGAGGTGGTGGAAATGATGAATAAGCATTTTTACCCAGTGAAATTGAATGCAGAGGGAAAAGAAGATGTAATCATTGGCAATCGTACTTTCAAATTTGTGGATAACGGACGCAGGGGCTATCACGAAATAGCTGCCATAGTCACCAAAGGCAGGCTCTCCTATCCTACGATTTCATATTTGGATGCCCATGGAAAAGTATTGGAAGCGGCGCCGGGTTATAAAACAGCGGATCAGTTCAAGGTATACCTGGCTTTTTACGCCGAAGGTGCCTATAAGAATCAAAGCTTTGACGAATTTTCCGATGCATTGGGGGAAGGGGAGAAGTCAGTGATTCAAAATCTTTAATACTGTTTCAACATGTAAGCTAGTTCCTTTTTCATCTCTTCTCTTAAGGAAGCAGGTTCCAGGATATTACCATCTTTTCCCAGGCTGAGGACCAGGGACCGGAACTCATAAGTGGGGTGGACTTTGAAGCTGAATATAACCTGCTCCTCGGTATCCTCCACAATATTCTGCGAGTCGTGCCAAGGACGAGTAATCAGGTACTGTGCCTGGGTCTTCTGGACCGCCAGTTTGATCAGGGGAGGAGTACCTTCAGGCGCAATGATTCCAATGGCATATTTGAAATACTCCTCTGTTTTAAACTCAGGAGGGATATATTCGGCACCTGCAGCCACCTGTAGGTCACGGATCCGATCCAATGCATAGGTGCGCACCTTCCCCTTGAAGGCATTGAGTCCAACCATGTACCATCTGGATTCATGCTCCTTGAGCAGGTAAGGGTGCACCTCGTTGAAGTAGGGCTTGTCCTCGTAAAAAGGCAGGTAATAGAGGCGTAGCACCTCCCTCTTTTCAATGGCGCTGACAATGGGATCGAGGTATTGAATCCCTTTTACTTCATGGGGTTTTCTATGATGAATAAATCCCTGCTTATATTTACTATGATCCATGGTGGTGGTTTTACTTTCAAAAATAGCAATTCTTTGCACTAAGTATATGTGCTAATTTCCCTATTGATCGAAGGGATAAAGAATAATTATTATCTTGAATGCTCTAAATGAGCCCAATCACCATGAAGCATTTTTTATCCTCCGTTTTTGTATTCTTTATAGTCGTATCCATTAGCGCTCAGTCTCTGGATATGGAGCTATTAAAGGGGTTGAAGGCTCGGAGTATTGGACCGTGGGATATCCTTCAGTACCCACCATGGACATGGTAATTCACCCCCGGGAGCAGGACCTGGTCATCGGGACCTTCGGGCGTTCGGCCTATATCCTCGATGATATTACTCCTTTGCGTGCACTTGCCAGGGACCATGATGTTATTACTTCATCCGGTATTTTTGCCTTTGAACCACCCGTAGCCTACCTGGCCCAGACTAAAAATGCACCGGGTTACTATTTCTCCTGCGATGCATATTATGAAGGGGAGAACAGACCGTGGGGCGGAAGGATCTCTTATTTTGCCAGTGTGGAAGCTGACTCAAGCAAGGAGAAGAAAGATAGTGTGACCATCCTTGTAAGGGACCAGGAGGGCAAGGTGTTACGAACACTCAAAAGCGTTCCGGAAAATGGATTTAACCGGATCGTATGGCACCTGGACCGGAAGGGGGTAAGGGTGAGCTTTAGTGAGAAAGCGGAAAGAGACAGGAATAGGGAACCTGGTGGAGGAGGTTACGTACTTCCCGGAAAGTATGAGTTACAACTATCCTATAAAGGAGATACAGCCACCACTGGAATCAAAGTGGAAAGCGATCCCAGAAGAGAGTATGATATGGCAGGGATGAAGGTGAAGCAGGAGAAGAGCGATCTCCTACTGGAAAGTCTGGATGAGCTGAACGAAGCTCTTTCCTCCCTCAGGGATTGTAAAGAGAGCTATGAACTGGTCAAGAAGCTGACAGGAGAGGATGTTTCCGAGGACCTGAAGAAATCTGCTGAAAAAATGAAAGGGGAACTGGACCGGATCATTAAGCTGGTGTTCAGGGATGAATCGATTCAGGGAATTTACTATCCCACAGATGCCCTGTTTGTGAAAATGAGTGGAACTAATAGCATTACAGGTTCCGATTCGCCGCTCACAGAGAACCAGCTTCAGAAGCTTGAACAATTCATCTCACTGGCTGATGAAACTATTGCAATGATCGACTATTTTAGGGAAAACGAGTGGAAGAACTATAAGAAGATGGTTGCCACCGAGGAGATTTCATTGATTGAATGAAATTACTAATTTTGTTTTAAATGGTTTCAGTTAGGAGAGGAAAGTGTACACTGCTTATTTCAAACCGATCAGGTAGCACCCTGAACCTGGTGGTTCATGGGACCGATGTCAATATTGTCCGTGCCATGACCATTCGCCGCCGAAAACAAATCAAGCTGATCAAAGGGACCTATGTGGTGGAGATGTGGCTCTCCAGCGGCAGGATAAACATTAGTCCAGTGAATATCCCACATATAAGTATTGAGAGAATCACTACCCGCAATGATGTCTCCATCCGTGGACGGAAGATTGTGGCCGATTTTGTAAATGACCGGGCCAGGCTGGATATTGATAGTGAGTCCCCGGCCCACGATATGGGATAATATCCTAATAATTAAGATTGGAGGCCAGCAGGCGTTCCACCTGTTCAATGCTTAGCTTCTTCCTTCTGGCATAATCCTCTACCTGATCTCTGCCAATCTTCCCCACAAAGAAGTACCTTGATTCGGGGTGACTAAATATTAGTCCGCTTACCGAAGCAGCCGGGATCATTGAGTAGTTTTCAGTGAGTTGGATTCCATACTTCTCTGCTTCCAGCAGCTTAAAGAGAATTTCTTTTTCAGAGTGGTCAGGACAGGCAGGATACCCATGTGCCGGTCTTATTCCACTGTATTTCTCCCTGAAAAGGTCTTCCACACTCAGGTTTTCATCAGGAGCATATTTCCAGCTGTTAAGCCGGATCTCTTCGTGCAGCAGCTCGGTGAATGCCTCGGCCAGACGGTCGGCCAGTGCTTTCAGCATAATGGCGGAATAATCATCATGATCTGCTTCAAACTCCTTAATCTTTTTTTTAATGCCAATTCCTGCCGTAACAGCAAAGGCTCCAATGTAATCACTTATTCCTGAGGATGCAGGTGCTACAAAATCGGAGAGGCAAAGGTTGGGATGTCCATCTTCCTTCAGGGTCTGGTTCCTCAGCATGGTGAAGCGGGTCCGGATTTTTCCGGGATCATTCTCATCATAAATTACCATATCATCTCCATCAGACTGAGCAGGGAAGATGCCATATACGGCATTTGCTGTGAGCCATTTTTCATCAATGATCTTCTGCAGCATATCCTGTGCATCCTGATAGAGCTTACGGGCCTCCGATCCATAATCGGGATGATCAAAGATATCCGGAAATTTTCCTTTCAGCTCCCAGGTGGAAAAGAAGAATATCCAGTTAATATACCTGCTGATCTGCTCCATAGGATAGTCCATGAGGCTTTTTAATCCAGGTTGTTTGGGGATGAAGATGGATTCGGTCGTCCACTTTATAGGGGGAGCGTTTTTCCGGGCCTCTTCCAGCGACAGGTAGCGAATATCTCTGCCTGCTCCGGCATAGCTCTCCCTCAAAGTTTGGTACTCCTCCCGGACCTTGCTGGAATAGCTGTCATGCTGTTCAGGTGAGAGAAGCGAACTAACCACTGCCACGCTTCTGGAAGCATCCTTCACATGGATCACGGGCCTGTTGTAAGCAGGTTCCAGTTTGACTGCAGTATGGATTTTAGAGGTGGTTGCTCCGCCAATCAGCAAGGGCTGCTTCATGTTGCGGCGTTTCATTTCAGAGGCCACGTGGATCATTTCCTCCAGCGAAGGAGTGATCAGTCCCGAGAGCCCTACGATATCGGCTCCCTGCTTTTCAGCTTCATCCAGGATTTTATCAGTGGGTACCATCACGCCCAGATCGATTACCTCGTAATTGTTACAACCCAGGACTACTCCCACTATATTTTTGCCAATGTCGTGTACGTCTCCTTTTACAGTGGCTATCAATATTTTACCTGCCGATAGGCTTTCGCCGGATGCACCGCTGGCTTTTTCCTGTTCAATGAAGGGGAGGAGGGTAGCCACGGCCCTTTTCATCACCCGGGCGCTCTTTACCACCTGGGGCAGAAACATTTTCCCATCCCCAAACAGATCACCAACCACATTCATACCGCTCATGAGCGGACCTTCAATTACTTTCAGTCCCAGGCCGTATTGCTTATGTGCTTCCAGGGCATCTGCTTCAATATGATCGGCGATTCCTTTTATGAGTGAATGTTTCAGACGTTCTTCCACTGGTTCTTCCCTCCAGAGATCCTTTCGCTCCTCTACTTTTTCCACCTCTTCGAGGCTTGCAGAGTATTCAATGATGCGCTCCGTGGCATCGGGTCTTCGATTCAGGACCAGGTCCTCCGTGTATTCCAGTAAGTCGGAAGGGATTTCATCGTAGACCTGGAGCATGCCCGGGTTAACAATCCCCATGTCCAGTCCGGCCCTTATGGCATGGTAGAGGAAAACAGAGTGGATTGCTTCTCTGACCACATTGTTTCCCCTGAAAGAGAAACTTAGGTTAGAGATCCCCCCGCTTACTCTGACATGGGGCAGGTTAGCCTTGATCCAGCGGCATGTATTAATAAAATCAACAGCATAGTTGTTGTGCTCTTCAATACCGGTACCAATGGTAAGTACATTGGGGTCAAAGACAATATCCTCAGGGGGGAAGTTCAATTTTTCAGTTAGCAGCTGGTAGGCCTTCTGGCAAATTTCTATGCGTCTTTCATAACTATCAGCCTGGCCCTGCTCATCAAAAGCCATCACAATAACTGCCGCACCATAGCCCCTGATTTTACGGGCATGTTCAAGGAACTGTGCTTCGCCCTCCTTCATGCTTATGGAGTTTACCATGGCCTTTCCCTGAATGCATTTTAATCCCGTTTCGATCACAGAAAATTTAGAGGAATCGATCATCAGGGGGACCTTTGAGATTTCTGGCTCGGCAATGAGCAGGTTCAGAAAGGTATGCATTTCGTGCTCTGCATCCAGCATGGCATCATCCAGGTTGATGTCCAGTATCTGTGCGCCATCTTCCACCTGCATACGTGCTATACTCAGGGCCTCATCATATTTCTTCTCCCTGATCAGTCTGGCGAATTTTCGACTACCAGCTACGTTACAGCGTTCACCAATATTGATAAAATTGGATCCTTCAAAAGCAGTCAGAGCCTCCAATCCACTCAGTTTTAAGCCTGGATTAGTTTCTGCAGGATGACGTACCTTCGCATCTGCAAGGAGTCCGGCAAAAGCGCTGATATGTTCCGGTGTAGTTCCGCAACATCCACCAACAATATTCACATATCCCGAATCGATAAAATCTTTGATAAATACTGACATTTGTTCGGGTGTTTCGTCATATTCCCCGAACTGGTTGGGCAGACCTGCGTTGGGATGCACCGATACAAAATGACTAGATTTATCGGACATTTCATGCAGGTAGGGCCTGATCTCCTTCGCTCCCAGGGAACAATTCAGGCCAATGGAGAGCAGCTCCACATGATCCAATGAAAGCATAAAAGCCTCCAGAGTCTGCCCTGAAAGTGTTCGCCCGCTGGCATCGGTTATGGTTCCGGAAACCATTACCGGGATCCTGAATCCGGCTGTTTCCATGTATTCCTCAATGCCCATCAGCGCCGCTTTGGCATTAAGGGTGTCAAACACGGTCTCTACCAGCAAGAGGTCAGCGCCGCCTTCTACCAGTCCTTTGGCCTGTTCCTTGTAGGCCTCTTTCATCTCATCAAAGAAAATGGCCCGGAATCCTGGATCATTCACATCGGGCGACATGGATGTGGTTTTGTTGGTGGGCCCCATCGATCCGGCAACAAAGCGGGGTTTGTTTGGTGTAAGCCGGCTATAACGGGCAGCAGCTTCTGCAGCGAGCCGGGCCGATTCGAAATTAATCTCATATACATGGACTTCCATTGTGTAATCGGCCTGTGAGATGGAAGTGCCATTGAAGGTATTGGTCTCAATGATGTCGGCCCCGGCTTCCAGGTAAGCTTCATGAATCTCCCTGATCACATCCGGCCTGGTAAGAGAGAGTAGGTCGTTGTTGCCTTTCAGATCACCGGGATGGTCCTTAAAACGCTCTCCCCTGTAATCCGCTTCACCCAGTTTATAATGTTGAATCATGGTACCCATAGCACCATCCAGCAGAAGGACACGTTCTTTTAGAAGCCTTGATATCTCTTGCCCGCGCTTATTTGTTATCATATCCCAAAATTACGCAATTTTCCAATCAGCTCCCACTAAGCTTCAAAGGCCTGTGTGAAATCGGAAATGATATCGTCTATATGCTCCACACCTACCGAGACCCGTAGCAGGGTGGGAGAGACCCCCGCCACCAGCTGGGCCTCTGCTGACATCTGCTGATGGGTGGTGGCCGATGGCTGTATGATCAGGGTCTTCACATCGCCCACATTGGCCAGGTGACTCACCATTTCAAGCTTGTCTACAAGCCGGATTGCTTCTTCTTTATTGCCTTTCAAAGTAAAGGAGAGCACTCCGCCGGCGCCTTTGCTCAGGTATTTTTTTGCATTTTTATGATGTGGACTATCCTCCAGACCGGGATAGTTAACCTGTTTAACTTTTGGGTGTTGCTGTAGCCACCTGGCCAGGGTCAGGGTGTTTTCCACATGTCGTTCCATCCGCAGAGAAAGTGTTTCCAGTCCCTGTATCAGGAGGAAGGAGTTAAATGGACTCTGACTGGGGCCCAGGTCGCGCAGACCCTCCACCCGGGCTTTGATGATAAACGCGATGTTCCCGAATGGACTTCCACTACCGAAGGTCTCCCAGAATTTCATGCCATGGTATCCTTCACTGGGCTCGGTAAACTGTGGAAATTTCCCGTTTCCCCAGTTGTAGTTTCCGCTGTCCACGATCACCCCACCAATGGAGCTGCCATGTCCGCCGATCCACTTGGTGGCAGATTCCACCACAATGGAGGCCCCATGTTCGATGGGCCTGAAGAGGTAGCCTGCCGCACCGAAGGTATTGTCCACCACAAGCGGGATGTCATATTTGATTGCCAGTGCAGAGAACTTCTCAAAGTCAGGGATATTAAATCCGGGATTACCAATGGTCTCCAGATAGATCGCTTTTGTCCTGGAATCGATCAGTTTTTCAAAATCTTCTACCTCCAGAGAAGCTGCAAATCTCGCCTCCCAGTTGTAGTTCTTAAAGCTTACCTTAAACTGATTATAGGTACCTCCATAGAGAAAGGGACTGCTTACTATATTGTCGCCCGATTGCAGGATGGTGCTGAAGGTCAGGAACTGTGCTGCATGCCCTGAAGCAACCGCCAGTGCAGCCATCCCCCCCTCCAGTGCAGCAATCCGTTTTTCAAAGACCTCGTTGGTCGGATTCATGATCCGTGAATAGATGTTGCCAAACTCTTTCAGAGCAAATAGATTGGCCCCGTGTTCGGAACTGTTAAAGGTATAGGAAGTGGTCTGGTAGATTGGGACCGCTCTTGAATTTGTTGCTGAATCCGGGGTGTGACCTGCATGAATCTGCAAGGTCTCAAAATTTTTGTATGTGTTACTCATGACCGCTATTTTTAATTGAATAAGAAGGGGAAATGGATATTGATTAATGGTTAGTAAGTTAGTACGTTAACTATCTAACTAACATCCATGCCCATAGGCTTTGAAGGAATTGTCAGAATCTTTTTCATGGTGATTTTCTTATTTAGGGCTTAGGTATTCTTTATTTGAATTTACTTACTTTCCCCATATTCAGCAAAGAGTTTAAAACGATCCATATTCAACATGGTGTTGTGAATAAAGGCATGTTTCATAAAAGGAATCATCAGCATCATAATGCCCCTGAAGCGGAAGTAGTTTTCAATCTGCCAGAGAGTGATTCCTGCTTCCTGCTCTGTAAACCGGTTTTTAACCTCGTTGTATACACCGCGCGAACGGTAGCTCATATGAATCCGTTCAGGCAGATCTTTGGCGATGATGGTCTCTGTTATCACCAGGTCGCCTTTCCTGCCCTCAAAAACCTGTTGTGATCGGGAACCTTCTTCTCCTTGTTCCCCATCCAGATGGGTGAAGCTAAGGAGTCCCGGCTGCCACTTTTTCAGATGATCCGTATTAAGGAACAGTTCGAGTACTTTTTCGCGGGGAAGCTTGATCAGAATTTCGGTATTGTATTTCATGTATCTTAAAGTTCAAATGCAATAACAAATTTACCCAAAATTTGTTTGACACCTTTACCACTATGAAGATGCCCCTGAAATTTAATCGATGCCCTGAGCAACCTGAGGGTACTGCAGGTACTTGATATATCCTATAATGATGTGGATGATATCTCCCCACTGTTTGAGCTGTCACATCTCATTTACCTGAATGTGACAGGAAACCGGATTCCTGACTGGCAACTGGAAAAACTGCAGTTGCAGGGAATTACCATTGTGGCCTTGATTCTCTGCTGAAGTCAATAATAATTTTGATGGAGCCGCATGCACACACCTTGTGGGATACTTATCCGTTTAGCAGTTGTTTCATGGCAGCCATATTGGGTGGGTTGATGACCTTTTTGGATTCGGGTGTATAGAGGTAGTCAAACAGCTCCCTGTAATGCTCCTCAACTTTGGGCCTTATTACCTTGTAGGTGGGATTCATCAGCTTGTTCTCCACGGTAAATCCTTCTGAAAGAATACCCAGATTGGCAGGTATCCACCTCTGGGGGAACATATCGCCATATTTACCGTTTTTCCGGTACTCCCTGATCTCATTATCCACCAGGGTCAGACAGGCTTCTATCCCTTTATCCGAATCCGGGGCCAGGCCCTTAGCTTTCAGATATCTTTTAAGGGCATCCTTTATGGGATGTACCAGCGCCACCGTATAGGGATTCTGGTTGTTGTGAAGCAGGCATTGGTCCAGGTACTCCGATTGGTCGGTAAAGGACTCTTCGATTCCTTCGGGACTGAATTTTTCTCCGTCATCGGCAATCAAAAGGCTCTTATACCTGCCCATTACATAGAGAAAATTATCCGGATCTATATATCCCATATCGCCTGTGAAGAGCCAGCCATCCTTGATGGTATCTGCCGTAGCTTCTTCATTTTTCCAATACCCTTTCATTACATTTTCGCCACGGACCACTATTTCACCTGTTTCACCCAGGGGCAATTCAATTCCTTCATCATTACAAATCTTCACCTCCATATTTTCCGGGATTATTCCTGATGAACCCATTTTGTACCCATCTATGCTGTTGGCACTGATAATGGGACTGGCCTCGGTAAGTCCGTATCCCTGATACATGGGTATCCCGATGGCATAGTAGAAGCGCTGCAGTTCAATGTCCAGCAGGGCACCGCCTCCCACAAAGAACTTCATATTGCCGCCCAAGCCATCGCGCACCTTTTTGAATACCACCATATCGAAGAGGGCATAGATGGGTTTGAGCAGGGCTTTGAAACCCTTGCCTTTATCCCAGGCAATGCCATTGTAGCGGTAGGCGATCTTCATACCCATCTGGAAAAGCTTCCATGTGAAGTTCCCCTTGGCCCTCACGCCACTTTCAATATTATTACGAAAGTTTTTGGCTATGGTGGGTACGGAGAACATAAGGTCCGGTTTGATCTCTTTGATGTTTTTTCCGATGTTCTTTGTGGTTTCAATGGCATTTTTACCCATTTCCAGGGCATACATGCTGGCACCCACCTTCATCACTGTAAAGATTCCGGCGGTATGGGTAAAACTATGATCCCAGGGTAGGAAAAGGAAGAGCCGGAAGTCAGAGGGGATGCTTATGACTGTCAGTGCCTGTGCAGTATTGGAGGCATAGTTATTCTGACTCAGCATAATTCCTTTAGGATCGGCTGTGGTTCCGGAGGTATAACAGATATTGGCCACATCGTCCGGACTCACCGATTCATATACTTTCTTAAAAGAATCCTTATCTTTTTCCAGGAGCTTCTTTCCATCCTCCATCACATCGCCCATATAGACCTCATCCTTTTCATACTTCTCCTTCGGATCCATCAGGATGATCTTCTCCAGGAGGGGGAGCTCCTTCTTAATGGCATCAATCTTTCTTACCTGGCTTCCCGAAACAACAATCATTCTCGATTCGGAGTGTTTGATCCTGAACGTAAGATCGGCGGGTTCATTAAGTTGTATGGATATGGGTACAGCGATGCCGCCCAGGTAGAACATACCCATCTCGGCAACCACCCATTTGGTGCGGCCTTCCGCCAGCAGCGTTATCCTGTCTCCCTTTTTGATCCCCAACTCCATTAACCCGGCTGCAAACTGATAGACCTGTTCACGCATCTCTGTATAAGAGGTGGAACGGAACTCGCCATCGCGCTTCTCCCACATATAGGGGCTATCGGTATACTTGTCGACATTCTCTTCGAAAAATTGAACCAGTGATTTCATTATGTAAGGATTTGAATTATTTGAGTTTTGAA
>JAOZQY010000029.1 GCA_029931975.1 Bacteroidales bacterium
TCTTTTTTCGCTTACAGATATTTTTACCATAGTGCAACTTTGATTTATAACTAATACAGTTATGATTAATACTTTTAAGATTTTTATATTTTTAAAATTTATAGCCAAGAAAAAACATTGGAATAGGAGATAAATACAAAGAACTACCGTCAACTTCTTTGAAACTGTCGGGTTTGGGATTGATTATATGATATCCGCCGAAAAACTGAAGATTTATAAAGAACTCGGATTTGAAATCGAATTTATATCCAAATCTCATTTCGGCAGTTAGCCCAAAATCATTATAATCCTTTCTTTCAACTTCTTCATAACACAAAAAATACTGTGGGTCTATTTGCATTTCAATATTCAGGCCTTTCAATAAGTATTTTCTGTATCCCAACTCAACAGTATAAATCTGCTCTTTGCCGGGATATTTTATCATATTCAATATTCCGGGATTTGTATAGCTGGCCCCTGCCACAAATTCATTGCTATTGCCGAATTGTCGAGCATATTGTAGAATAAATATATCGCCCATAGGCCCCAATGCTAATGAATTAAGCTTCGTGCTGTTTTGTGCTTCACATGTCATATATCCGATTTGCAGCACACTCAAAAATAAAAAGACTTTAATTGTATCCATTTGCATAAAATTTTAATTTCGATGCAAACTTAAGGAAGAAAAAGTATGGAAAAATTCACCTATGTTAACTTCTTTATTTTCGATGAATTTCTTTTCTAATCCGGCTTAAAGACTGGGGGGCTATTCCTAAAAAGGAGGATAAATATTTAAGGGGTATTTTTTGAACTATACTCGGGTGATACCTCTCACAAAACCTTTTGTATCTTATATCAGCTGTTTCTGTTTTTGATTGCAGATGGAACTCTTCAGCAAACTCTTGAATTTCGCTCAGTAGCTTTTGTATAAAAATTCTCCATGAATTCAATAATTCTAATTCCTTGTATTTGGAATAAGTTGTCTCCCATATTATTGCCTTGTCAATTATCTGAATATTCTCCGGGGCAGCAATTTGTTTAAGAAAACTGTTTTTTGAGGTAAAGCAATAAGGAGCAACCGTAAATACTTTGGTGATTTCATTTCCGTCAATATTGTAAAAAAACCTGACTATACCGGTTTCAATAAAATAAAACTTTCGACAAATGCTTCCTTCTGTAAGCAAAATGCTATCTTTTTTATATTCATTTTTGTGAAAAGCGTTTTCAATAATTTGCCATTCTGATAATGGTAATTCTGTATATTTCTTTATTAAACCTTTTAACTGTTTACACATTTTTTCTTTTTATTGTCAAATGATGATTTTGTAGTAGAGAGTTGTATATTAGGCTTGCATACAACGTATGTGTATAGTTATATGGTGTTTATAACATATGTATTATCAGTGGGGATATTGGTGGTATGCTATTGAAAACGAATGTGGTAGGAGAGTGGTTTGCAGTTTGTGGTCTTGCAAAACGTGGACCAGTGATAGTAGTGGCTAAAGAAAAACTGTACATGGTCTGTACTAGTATTATAGAGAGCTGTTGTGGGTGCAACATTTGGACCTGCTTGTACGCTACAAGTTAGGAAAATTCTGTGATAAGATTTATGGAGAAGTATATTATTCCCAGGGTTTATTGTTGCTATTGGACTTTAGATTTTTTTTGGCATTTTGCTTTTTATCAAGGATCACATCTAGTGGGCTTTTGATGTGGGTAATAGATTTCCTGCTTATGTGGGTGTATATTTCAGTAGTTTTGCTGGATTCATGGCCGAGCATGGATTGGATATGGAGGGTGCTGATCCCCTGCTCAACAAGGTGAGTAGCAAAAGAATGACGAAGCATGTGGGGTTTAACGTCTCTTCCGATTGCTGCCAGTTTTGCTGCTTTTCTAACGACTTTGGCTATGCTGGTTGCGCTATACCGTTTTCTGCCCTGGCCCTCGAAAAGCCAGTAGTTTGGTTTCTCGGCTTCCATGTATTGTCGTAGAATTTCGGCCAGGTAATCAGATAGCATTGTGGTGCGGTCCTTATTTCCTTTGGCGTCTTTAACTATAATCATTTTCCTGTCAAACTGTATGTCGTATTTGCGAAGGTTGATTAGTTCTCCTCTCCTTAGACCTGCCGAATACAGCGTACAGATTATTGCTTTGTGTTTCAGGTTTTTGATTGCAATTATCATGGAAAGTATTTCCTCTTCGGAGAGGACTTGGGGGAGTTTCCTGCTTTTTCTTGGACGTTCGATTGTATAATATTCCTTTATACGTCCACGTACTTTTTCATAGTAGAATTTGATTGCATTAATTCGTTGGTTCTGTTGAGAGGCAGAAATAGCATTAATTTCTATGAGTTCAAGGATATAACCATTAATCTGCCTGACAGATATGTCTTCAAGATTATAGTTCCGGAACGCTATCTGAAATTCTTTCATATAACAAACGTATGTTTTAATGGTATGATCGCTGTATCTTTTTCTTTTAAGAGTCTCCAGGTACCCTTCCGGTAACTTTACCTCATCCTTTTGTTTTTTTGTTTGTTGGTGTTTCTCAGGAATTTTTTTTTGAACGGTATGCCCGGGAGAGTCGCAAATCGGACGTGTTTCCTTAATAATTTTGTATTTGTCACCGCAATTCAGAGTCGTTATCAGCCTATCTAAATGATGATGAGTATATGGCATCACCCAACACTGCCTGTCCGGGTTCCAGTATGCACCCTTGATACATCGTAGAATCTCAATGATATCCTTGCTGTAGGGAAAATTGATCAGGCAGACTTCATTCCCATCCAGCCTGGTTCTGTTGAGAGTAATGGTGATTTTAGGTTTTTCGAATATCATATTATTCTCTTAAATAGACCAACTACTTACATTAAACAGGTGTCTCAGGTTTATTGTCTGGGAATTAAAATATCTGCCAGCAATGCATGGAAATTCGTAATAAAAAGTTGATATCTCTGGGGTGGGAGGAGAAGCTCGGGGAGACATATTTATATATCTTACAAATATCAATTATCTTTACACCTTCAAATTGTGGAAATAGATGAGCGAGAATAGGGAACAAGTGTTTGAGAATGAGGAGTTCCAGGTGCTATTAAGGAAGTATGAGGATATGAAGGGTGGCGCGCGTCCTATCTTCTTTGATGTGGAGGAGTTTGAGCAGATCATTGATTATTATCTGGACGATTTTCAGTACGATGAGGCCAGGAATGCCGCAAACCTTGGTAAGAGGCAGCATCCGACTTCTGTGGAGATCAAATACAAGTTTGTTCATATTCATATCGAGCAGGGGAGACCAAAAAAGGCACTTGCTTTGTTGGAGGAGATTCCTGTATGGGAGGAGAACAATCCGGAGCGCCTTTTTCTGAAGGGAACTGCCTTATGTCTTACCGGAAAACTGAAGGAGTCTGAGGCACAGTTTGACAGGGGACTTGAATTATCGGGTGAGGAAACTTTTGAGGCTTTGATCAATATCTCCATAGCCTTTGAGAATGTGCGTCATTTTGAGCAGGCCCTTAAGTACCTGATACAGGCATACCGCCAGCAACCCGAGAATCTTTCGGTGCTTTACGACCTGGGTTACTTCTACGACCGCCTGCACAAGTTTGATGAGAGCCTGAAGTATTATCACCAGTATCTTGACCTGGATCCCTATTCTGACAATGTGTGGTTCAACATGGGAATTGTTTACCATAAACTGGAGCAGTTTGAAGAGGCGGTCGATGCCTATGAATTTTCCATTGCCCTTAATCCCGATTACGCCTCGGCCTATTTCAACAAGGCCAGTGTCTGGGTGAATGCAGGTAATTTTGATAAAGCAATTGCGTCCTACAGGGAATTCCTTGATGTGGAACCGGAAAGCACACAGGCTTATTGTTATATGGGTGACTGCTATGAGCAGATGAACAAGCTGGATAATGCTTTGGATTCATTCAGGAAGGTGATTGAGCTGGACAATAGTGATCCCGAAGGATGGTTTGGTGCTGGGTTGATTTACCATCGTAAAGGGGAACAGCAGGAGGCCATCACTTATATTCTGAAGGCCATTGAATTTGATAATAAAAACCTTGATTACTGGATCAACCTGGGTTATGCCAACGAAGATGCAGGACTTGTCGATGAGGCGATCAAATGCTACACGTATGTGACCCGCACCGATGCAAGGGACATGGATGGATGGAGCGCGCTCACAGGGCTGCTCATGAAAGAGGGCGATTATGAGAAGTCTCTTGGGGCTCTGCGTGAAGCATTTGTATACCATTCCGGCGATGCCGGTATTAAACTCAAGATGGCTGTCTGCCATCTGAAACAGGGGGAAAAGAAGCTCGCTGTTAAATTTCTTGAAGAGGCACTTAAGGCGAATAGTGATTTGGAATCCGAATTTGCCTACTTTTTTCCTGAAGACGCCAGGGAGCCTGAAATCGAGCGTATAATTAAACAATACAAAAAGTAAGATAAAATGAACTTTCCACTTACACATCTTCCTGAAAGAACTTCAGGTAAACGCGATTTTGGCCTGACCATGATGATGGACAAAGGTTTGAGTCTGAAGGAGTCCGAACACTATATTGAATCCAGCGCACCCTATACCGATCTGGTAAAATTCGGATTTGGAACGGCCCTGATAACCCGTGATCTGAAGGAAAAAGTGAAGTTATACAAGTCGGCCGGACTCAAGCCATATTTCGGTGGAACCCTGTTTGAAATGTTCTATGTGCGGGGTGAATTTGATGCCTATAGAAGGTTTGTTTCTGAATCGGGACTCGGCAATGTGGAGGTTTCGGACGGTACCATCAAGATGGACCATGAGGAGAAACTGGAGTGTATTGCCATACTTGCCAAAGACTTTGAGGTGCTTTCCGAAATCGGAAGTAAGGTGAAAGGGGTGGAGCTATCTAACGATGTTTGGGTATCCCAGATGAAAACTGAACTCGAATCCGGTGCATGGAAGGTGATTGCTGAAGCACGGGAGAGTGGTACCATCGGAATTTACCAGTCCGACGGATCGGCAAACCGTGAGCTAATCGATGCGATCATGAAAGAGATCTCTGTGAATGATGTCCTTTGGGAGGCTCCCAATAAGGCACAGCAGACCATGTTTATTCAGATGGTGGGTGCCAATGTAAATCTGGGTAATATTGCTCCCAACGAAGTGGTTTCACTGGAAGCGCTTCGTTGTGGCATGCGTGGAGATACTTTTTTTGATGTGTTACCGGAGGAGTTTCATTCCAGAAAACAGTAGATATTGAAGAAAGGCTCATTAAGGTATGTCTTCCTTGTAATCAGGGGAATGGGTATGGGGGCAGCAGATGTGGTACCTGGAGTATCCGGAGGAACCATCGCTTTTATTACGGGGATTTACGAGGAACTTATTAACTCCATTAAGGGAATCAATCTTGAAGCATTCAAGTTATTTTTTTCGGGCCGCTGGAAATCGTTCTGGACACAAATCAACGGTAATTTCCTGCTGGCCGTATTTGGCGGAATCTTTATTTCGGTACTTTCTCTGGCCAGAGTGCTGGAATATTTACTGGAGCACCATCCTGTTTTGATCTGGTCCTTCTTTTTCGGACTGGTTCTGGCTTCATCTTATGTGGTATCGCGTAAGATCACCAAATGGGAGTATCCCAAAATTGTTGCTATTGTGGGTGGTATCGGAATCGCTTTCTACATCACCAGTGTGACCCCGACAACAACCTCCGATGCATCCTGGTTTGTGATCTTCTCAGGAGCATTGGCCAGTTGTGCGATGATCCTGCCCGGGATATCAGGAAGTTTCATCTTGCTTTTGCTGGGGAAATACTCTTTTGCCCTTCATGCAGTGAACGAAAGGATTATTCCGGATCTTCTGCTGCTTGGTGTGGGGGCAGTAAGCGGGCTCATTCTTTTTGCAAACCTGCTCTCCTGGTTGCTCAGAAAGTATCACGATATCACCATCTCCGTACTTGTGGGTTTTATGATAGGTTCACTAAATAAGATCTGGCCCTGGAAAAAGACTTTAGAGACCATTCTGGTTGAAGGCGAACTCAAACCACTGGTGGAAAAGAATATCCTTCCCTCTGTAGGGAACCCCGGCGATCAGTTCATACTGGCTCTGTTGATGGCGATAGCCGGCATTGCGCTGATTCTTTTCATAGAGATTGGTCTTACCAGGAATAAAAAATCGGGTGGTGATTTTTAACTACCTTTCGACTTCGCAATATTAATTTTCGACAAGCATGCCTTTGTATGGACTAATCGGATATCCGCTGGGACACAGTTTCTCGGCCTCCTTTTTTGGTGAAAAATTTAAGGAGGAGCGAATAGAGGCTGTATACAGGAATTTTCCGCTGGAGCATATTGAAGAGTTTAAGGGCCTTGTGGCTGGAGAGCCTGATCTCTTGGGATTGAATGTTACAGTACCCTATAAGCAGGAGATCATTCCCTATCTTGATTCACTTAGTAAAACCGCAGAGGCCATCGGGGCGGTGAACACTATCTCCTTTAGAAGAAGTGAGGGTGGGCTGGAGTTGTTGGGCGACAATACCGATGTGATTGGCTTCAGGCGCTCCCTGAAGCAACACCTGAAGCCCCACCATAACAAGGCTCTTGTGCTGGGAACCGGAGGATCCTCAATGGCAGTTCTGCATGTACTTACAGATTTGGGTATCGACTACATCATGGTGAGCCGTAATGCAGGTAGCAATAAGATTACTTACGAGCAGCTTGATGGAAAGGTGGTGGGGGATAAGCCTTTGATCATCAATACAACGCCACTGGGTATGTATCCGAAGCTTGAAACTTTTCCGCCGATTCCTTATGAAGCACTTACATCCGCGCATTTGCTTTTCGATCTGGTCTATAATCCGGGTAAAACAGAGTTTCTGAGAAGGGGGGAGCAAATGGGGGCTGCTATAGCCAACGGATATGATATGCTGGTTTTTCAGGCTGAAGCATCATGGAAGATCTGGAATGGGTAATATTTCAGGCGAAGACAATCTGCACCTGCCTGTCCCGGGTTGGCTATCTCTGTGACCCACCCAAAAAACCACATGCGATAGGGGAATTCCGAATCTGGCACTTCGACCACACAGGGCTGGTAGGCATGCATAAATCCTTTGAAGGCAGGCCGGTGGAAATTCTCCCATCCATCCAGGGGGAATTCTGCACATTCTACATTGCTTTCGCTTGCTCCACATTGTGTAAGCGCAAGTGCGAAGCTAAGGAGAAGAAAAAGTGATGCAAATTTCTGGTACATGATTTTCATGGTGGTTTTGTTTGGTGATGGTGTGAATTAGTTTGCTCAGTCGAAAGCCAGGCCACTTTGGCGCCTGATATAGAAATGGTCGATGGTGCCTTTCCCTTTTCGAGTGACTAAAAACTCGACAATTTCCGCAACTTCGTGAGGCTGAATCAGTTCTTCGGTATTGATATCCGGTCTCATTTCCTGTACCATTTCTGTATTAACCCCTCCCGGAGAGATCAGATGAACTTTAATTCCTTCCTCCTGGACCTCTTTGGCCAGGACCTTTGTAAAACCTGTCAGGGCATGTTTTGAGGAAGCATAGGCAGCCTGATGAATATATCCTTTAAATCCAACCACTGAAGCGATGTTAATGATCACCGGATTAGAGCTTTCTTTGAGGTAGGGGATGGCAGCCTTGCTCAAGAAGAAAGGGGCACGGGCATTTATTGCATGGACCCGGTCCCAGGTTTCCATGTCCGTCTCCAGGATGGGGCCTGAATGAGACATGCCGGCATTATTAATCAGCACATCGATCTGCCCAAAGTGCGAAACAGCTTCCTTTACGATGTCAGCAGGCGTATTTTCCCTGCTAAGATCCGCCTCAATAGCAAGGCATTTCCCTCCATTTTCTTCAATTTCGCTTTTCAGTTGATCAAGAAGCTGAACATCTCTACCAACAAGCACCAGAGAATAGTGGAGTTCAACAAGCCTTAATGCGATGGCTTTGCCAATTCCTCTGCTTGCACCTGTGACAATTGCTGTTTGCATATGGTCAACAAATTTTCACTACCTCCAAATTTAATACTTTTCCGAGTTTCTCCAGTTTATGGGTGATATGTCCGATTCCAATGGCACAGTGGTGAGAAGGTCCCTGTTCAGACCATCTGTTCATGAATTCCTTTGCACCTATGGAGAAGCGATAGCGGCTGTTGGTGTTTCCGATCTGAAGGACCGGTCCTGGAACAGATTCTCCTTCAGCCACCAGCAGGAAGACACCTTCGGGATCCTCCACAACAGACAGAAGAGTAATCGGACCATGTTTCACAGTCATCTGGATGGACAGGCCTTTACCGGGTTTCCCATGATATATGGGAAGGGGAACCAGCTTCACAGGTCCCTCGGCAATGGCAGGATGGGCAGGGCCGTCATGTCCCAGCATCACAATATCATCTTTGAAATCCATCATGTAGAACTCCGAGAAGGAACCTCCGCATCCAAATTCAGCCATGATCTTCATGGCCTGGGCGTTCTTGACCTCACACTCGCCGGCAATGGGAATATTTTTACCTGTTAGAATCGTATTTCCAGCAATCACAGAGGTAACGATATTTTCGTATTCGTTCCCGGATTCGCCTTCATAATAGTAGGCCAGTGATCCCAGATGGTGGTTTTCAATCAACTTATCCAGTGCCACTGAAGTCCGGGCGGCCCGTTCAATTTCTTCTTCTTCACATTCCGGGACCACTTCAAAGGTCCTGTTAAACTCGTCTATCTTCTGGCTGACTTCCTCCTCAGTCGTTTCCTTTCGGTGCCTGTTCAGCTCACACATTTCCACCAGTTCGATATGGTTGCCAAAGCTGGCCGATTGTTTGGTCAGATCGGTATAGACATCCAGCATTCCTCCGTAGTAGTGACCCAGTACGCCCAGTCGGTTTTCCCGCATGATCCCGGCCACTCTGGCTGCTTCTGTCCAGGCTTCAATCTCTCGCCAGGCTTCAGGGTCTTCCAGGTATCCGGTTACAAAATCGTAGCCAATTCCAGACCTGTTAAATACCGATGCAATTTCAGGTAAGGAACATGCCTGGCAATGCTCCAGCCAAACCCCGGTCATTTTACCCCGGTCCCTGAGGCTGTTAAATGCTTCATAATCCAGTTGAGGTACGGGCTGCAGGTTGAGTATGATCATGGGTACCTTCACCTTCTGGGCCACAGGCAGTACGGTTGATGAAAGTGCATAGGTGGAGATGAAAAGAAATACGATCTCCACATCATTGCTGTGTAGCAGGCTGGCAGCCTCCCTGGCTTTAACCGGATTGTCTGCCATGCCGGCGTCGATGACCTCCACTTCAAATCCCTCTATTTTCTCCTTTATACGCTTCTGGTATCCCAAAAGGTTCTCCAGCAATCCATCGAACTGGTCCCAGTAAGTATCCAGTCCAATCCCAAATAATCCAACTTTTGTCATCTATCTTTATTTCGATTAATGATTAAACTATTATTGTTTTAAAATACTGACCGGCCCCAGTAAGCCTGAACTCAAGAGGGGAGAGTCTACGGTGTAGTGTTTCCATGTGGTAAAGGTGTATCGTTTGCCTGGTATCGGCTTTTTGTTCAGCACCCACTCAGGCCATTTGCCATCCACAATGCCATCCTCTGAATAAGCTTCATCACCAATCAGGCGATTGGGCCAAAGGTTGACTACCTCAACTTCCAGTTCATTATTTTTCTCTTCTACCGCATCGGTGATCTCCACCTGCCAGGGAGTCGTCCAGATGATCCCCAGATCTTTCCCGTTCAGTTTTACCCTGGCCATATAATTTACAATGCCAAAATCCATGAAAAGTTTGCCGTCTTTCCCGGCCATATCGCAATCAAAGGTTTTATGGTAGACAGCGGTTCCCGAATAGTACTTAATTCCTTCTTCGGGTCTGTTGATCCAATCCTCCAGCTGGTCAAACCTTACCATTCCGGGTCCGCCCCATTTCGGGTCAAAGCTTACATCCCAAGAACCTTCAATGGTGCCTGCCTCGATTTTTGGATAAAAGTTCCTTTCCTCTTTACTCAGGCTGGAGTTTTCCTCCTTATTGAAAATGATGAAGTAACTCTCATAGGCCTCAAACTGAAGGGGAATACTTATGACCCCATCGGAGACTGAGTATTCGGGCAAAGCGCGCCTTTCACCGTTCATGGGATTCCAGAGTTCCGGATACCCTTCTTCTACGCGAAATTCACAATTCACGCGGGTATTATTATTTGTTCGGTTAGATACAAAATAGAGCTCGTTTCCGGACATTTTTCTATGGATGTAGCGTACCGTTCCATCTGCGGTAAAGTCAGGTCGAATCCCAATACTGCTTAGATATTTAGACGTGGTGGAATAATTGGGGTACAACTCCTCTCCGTCGGGATTGGAATAGCCTCCTCCCCACAGAATCTTACCCTTCCCGTAAGCAATTTCAGACTCCTCCAGGGGCACAGGTAAGCCTCCCCATAATTTTTCGCTTATAGCCTTAACTTCATCATCGCAGTCGGGGTAGTTAGCCAGTCCGGGTGATTGATCCACCGGATTACCAATTATGGTCGCTCCCTGTTTTACAAGTGATTCTATTTTCGAAATAAGTTGAGGTGTCATGGACCGGACTTTGGGTAGTACCAGGATATGATAAGAAGCACCTCCTTCAAATACGATCTTCCCGTCTTTTACCTCAGCACGCTCCAGGAGGATGCGTGGACTGCAGCCGTCAAAATTATATCCTTTCCGGTCGGGCATAAATTCCTTGGCACTCTTGTCTTTCAGAGCAACTATCTGATCTGTGGCAGCATCAAAACCAAATTCAGTATTTCCTTCCAGGTATTCATTCCCATCCACTGCAGAGGATGGAGGGAGGAAGACGTGCGGAGCACCTTCGGGAATCAGGTAGAGGACATCACTTACTCCTTTTCCCTGCTGCAGGAGGGCCTGGCTTCGTGCCACGTAGCTATGATATGCTCCTGACATTTCCCACCAGGTTTGTCCCCTGTCCCAATGCACCCCATAGGGACCCATGGTCATCCCGGGCCGGTATTGCTCACCCACAGCCTTGTGGGCAAAAGTATGATATACCAGTCTGTTAATACCGGAGCAAAAGGCCCAGTCGTTCTGGTTTTTGATGGAACCCGGGAAAGATCTCCATGCCACCAGGTGGGAAGTGAAAGCCTCAGCTGCAACCACCGGACGGCCATATAAATTGGCTATGGACGTTCCTTCAAAGGTGCTGAAACCCGTACTGAAGCCATAGCCCTTGTTCCAAAATTCGCACATGGGTACGTCTGCGTAGGATCCCAGGTCCAGGTCCGTATTGGGATTCATATCATAGGGTTCAATGGATAGACCCATGCCGTATTTTCTTCCGAAATTCTTAAAATACTCCACATGGTTCCTCAGAATAAGTTCCTGTGACACTACACGTAAATCCCATAAGAAACGTTCACTTTCTTCCACTGTTCCCACAACCATACCGGTATAGACAGGCAAATAGGGTAGTGGATCGTAGCCCTTAAGTTCCTCGAATTTTTTCCTGAATCCATCGCTCCAGTTCTGAGCCCCCATTTCCCAGCTATCCATATGAATCATCTTCCAGCCGCCTGCTTTAGTGGAGTCCGGTCTGATCTTTTCAATCAATGGAACCATGAATTTTTCCAGGTGATTCTTCATGGCTTCCGCACTCATCTTATCACATTCAAAGCCCAGTCCGGGCATGGGCGCAGGACGTGTGATAGCTCCATTGTTTCGCCTTCCGAAGCGCATGATGGTCCAATTGCCTTCAGGAACCTCCCACTTTATGGTGCCATCGCTCTGCATATATGCTGTAATGTCGATCACATCTTTGCTGGGAATACCCAAAGGATTCCCATCAGAATTTTCAACGTAGACAGCAGGTTCAGGAATATATTGTTTTACTCCTTTCATAGAACTGTAAGGGGAACGATAATAGAGTGCTTTCTCATCCACATCCATAATCACTGTGGAATTTTCAGTTGTGGGGAAGGCAATAACAGCTACATCCTGGTAATAATTCTCCCAGCGTTCTTTCAATTCGGGTGTAAACTGACCCAGTCCAAAAAATGGATTCCGGCCCTGGGGAATTTTTAGTTTTTGCTCCAGCTTAAGAGGTCCGCTCACCTCCGTTTTACTGGCCACCAGGTGTTGCATGCTTTCTTCCATTTTCACCCAGGGACCACCGCTTCCTGTCCAACCCGGACCAGAACCAAGGGTAAGAACAATTCCCAGGCGTTCGCACTCTTTCACCGCATATGTAAAGCTTTCCTGCCACTCTTCACTTAGGAATTTCACAGGGCCCTGTGGTATTCCCACATTCACTTCCAGAAAAAGCACATGACCAATCCCTACTTTTTTCATGGATTCCAGATCGGCTGTCATTTCTTCTCTGGAAAGATTCCCGTCCATGAAATACCAGTAAACACCGGGTCGGGCCGAGTTTGGTGGTTGGAGAAAGGCTTCAGTCAGCTTCTTATAGTCTGCCACTTCTTTTGTTGTTCTCTCCTGGACATCGACTGAACAATTTATCAGTAAAGGGAGAAGGAAAAGCAATATCCAACGGGGTTTAAAAAATTGTGCGATCTGTCTCATTTTGTTATTATTGCAGTGATATTAGTAGTTATGTTTGTTATGCAGCAGTTTTGTAATGATCAAAAATACATATATTTACATGCACAAATCAAGACCAGATCTGTTATTTGCTTTGTGCTTTATGATACTGACTTATGGAAGATTTCTATAAATATCTCCAGGCAAGACAGGATTATTCTTTTATGGACCTGGTAGTGGTCAATGCGGGTCACACCCATATTGAAGCCGATGCTTCCTATCCGCCAGCCCATCATCCCTCTCACCACCATTTTAATTTCTCGCTGGGACGTGTTATTGATGAGTATCAGCTGGTTTATATAACCTCGGGCAAGGGGATTCTGGAAACCCGAGCCGGTGGAAGATTTGTGATTGAGGCAGGGGATGGATTCTTTTTGTTCCCGGGTGAATGGCATCGTTTCAGGCCTGATGCAGAAGTTGGTTGGACGGAAAACTGGGTAGGGTTTAAATGTTCAGTTTCCCCACTTAATTGTGCTGAGCAGCTTCTGAGCAAAGAACATCCTGTTTTCAGGTTTGGACTGGATGATCAGGTTGTTTCCATGATGAACCATCTGTTTAATACGGTAAAGTCAGATTATGTGGGGGCTGAGTATGTATTGTCCGGAAGCGTGGTCCACCTGATGGGCTACATCCTGACCCTTTTAAAGAGACAGGAGCTAAAGATCAGTGGCAGGACCGATGAGATCATTATGACTGCAAAATCGCTTATGGAGAGCCGGTTTTCAGAAAAGGTGTCCCTGGAAGATATTGCCAGTCATCTCCATATCTCCTATGCATGGTTTAGAAAATATTTCCGTAAGAATACAGGATTCTCCCCTTACGACTACCTGATCAATATCCGGATCAATTATGGGAAGATCATGCTGAAGAACTCGAGCAGATCGGTAAAAGAAATCAGTCAGGCCTCGGGCTTTGAATCACAGCAGCAATTCAGCAGAACCTTTAAGAAGAAGACAGGTCTGACTCCGGTTCAATTCAGGAATACTTAGCCATCTTGCTCGCTTCTTCAGAGGGGAATCTACTTGATTCAGATCATTTTGTGCAACAGAACTGCCAATTCCTACATTGATTTTAAAGGCGTGATGGCCTATTTTTATTGGGCCTAATTGCAACACAAACTTTTCAAACTCATTAATATGAAATATTTTGCTCAGTTACTTACTGTAATTCTGGCTATTGTCCTTGCCTCATGTGGAGAAGGATCCGGGACCGTATCACAAATGGTTTTAAAGAACCAGTCAAGCATCGACACAGTAAACTATGAGGATGTTGTCCTATTGAAAAGGATTGCCTCCCTCCGGAACGAACTTATCAGGGTGGGACGTCTCCATCTGGATAACATCAGTTTGGCCGACCAAAAGAAAACTGCCGGCATTGCCGGTGAGTTGCTGGATCGTGCCGAACAGAAGATCCTGGGGGAACTTCCCGAAGGAAGGTTTTTTTGGAGCTATACAGGTTTTGATGAGCCCGAAGGGATGGTAAAGATGGCAGAAGGTTTCCTGGAGGATCTGGCTTCAGGTCGGGATCCCCTGGAAGGGAAGTATGCAGAACCGGGAGGTTATGTGGTGGACCATGCCATTATCAAGAAAGATGATCTTTGGCACCTGATCTATATCCGGGGAATTGCGGGTACAAACTGGCCCGAGTATCCACTCACCAATTTCGGTCACGCTGTGAGTCATGACCTGAAACACTGGCACACAGAAAAGCCGGTACTGGAAACTCCGGAGGAGGGTTTTGATACCTACCAGGTATGGGCCCCTCATATTATTAAACACCAGGATAAGTACTGGATCTATTATACAGGAGTAAATGATTCCGTCACGCAGGCCATCTGCATGGCCAGTTCTGAAGATCTCTACCATTGGGAGCGTCATGAATCAAATCCATTGATTACCAGCCTCCCCTGGGGATACTGGGATGAGAGTCATTGGTCCGATTGTCGCGACCCCATGGTCCTGAAGGAGGGGGATACTTTTTACTGCTATTATACCGGCGGGAGAATGGTGGCCGATACAGATTCTTTTGAGTATTGCCTGGGGATTGCCAGCTCAAAGGACCTGATAAGCTGGAAGGATGAGGGCTTCAGACGACTAGTGCACACACTGGGAACTCCCCCGGAGTCACCCTTTTTGGTAAAGAAGAATGGGATGTTTTACCTCTTCTATACCAACTACAAGCATGGGATTGTATATTTGACCAGTCCGGATCCCCTCAAGGGATGGAAAGAGAACCCCGATGATCCTCAGAGTATTATGGAAGGGGTATCGGCCACAGAGATTATACAGGAAAACGGACACTGGTATATCACCTATATCTCTCATATGAACAACGGACTCCATTTCTTTCAGATCAAGGAGCTGATATGGAATAATGATGGAAGTGTTTCAGTAAAGGATGCAGAATTATAAATAGAGATCCAATGAAAAATATAAACATAAGTTTCTGCCAGTATTCACTTTTAATCTTGCTGCTATTCTCAGTTTCATATAACCAGTTACGGGCCCAGGGATCTTTAAGCGACTGGAGTTCTGAGGGAGATGGCGTTTTCGAATTACTGCAGAATGAAGCGCAGTCTGGTCTGCGGGGAATTGCTCCCTCGCTCAGGCTTTACTGGAAACCAACAAGGGATAGTTCAGCAGGAAGGTATAAATCCCGTCCTTTTACCATTGAAAAAGCCATTCAGCTCTTTGATATCGCAGGTGTACCTGGCTTTAATATGAAAAAGCAGTCTGAGTTTTTTCGTGTCCGACTCAGAGCAAAGAAAGGAAATACCCTCCTTCGTGAGACAACTACCAATGGCTATGGGAGTTTGACTACCGAAAGATGGTTTACACCGGATCTGCTTGGGAAGGAAGTGTACCTGGAGATTTATGCTCCGGCATTAAAATCATTCTTTGGTGTTCAGGATGTCTGGATGTCTTTTGAGAATTATAAACAGTCGGATTCCCCGGCTTTGGATGATCCAGTCTCTGTCAGCTTACAGGCCGTCCAGATCGATGAAAAAGCGGCTCTGACATTTTGCAGGAGTATTCCTTTCCTTAGCTGCGATCCGGGATCCCGAGGAGAGTCGACCCGCGTGATGAATGGTACAAGCGAGTTCATTCCTGTCAACGCCAGTGCTGATGAACTTTTTCTGCTTGGAATGATTAATCATGGTTGGGAGAATGGAGTGGCTCACTGGAGTGAACATACTGAAACCCTTTGGGAAAGAGAGGATCAGGTTTATGTGGGAAAGCAACTGGGGACCTTGGTAATACAATATGAGGAAGGATTAACCGACAGCATACCGCTTATTTTTGGGTCAAATATGTGGTTTTCCTCTCATTGGACCCATGGAGGGAGCCATGAGGTTTCGGTTCCCACAAGAGAACCCTTTGCATCACGCCCCGACTATATGACCCTGCTCCGGAATACTCTCCTTGTAAAGGAAGATAGATATGAAGGATCAGTGGCTTCTGATTACAGACATTACTATCTGGCAATCGAACCACGTCCCTTGAAAATCTCCGGCCTTGAAATTGTTAATGATGCCGGAACCAGGGGAAGGCCCACAATCTCAGCAATTACCCTGAAAGGAAAAAAGGAGAAAGGTTTGTATGGGTTTAAAAAGATGGATGTGGCTGCTTCCGATCTGGAGGCAGGTATTGACGTGAGTGTTCCGCCTGACTACCAGTCGGATGCAGCAAAGATTGCAGCTATTCTTTACACGCATGATAATGAGCTGCCTGAGCACCCTGAAGAAATTAGCCTTCCCGAATCATTGGATGCCACAAGTATCAGATTTCTGGGTGGAAAAGAGGCGATTTGGCTCACTAACATCTGGGCAGCCAATCTGGCACAGATTCATGAGAAGTTTGATCCCGAAACGGGCTATTTTATGGAGACCGGAGTGGATTGTCCCTTCTACGGGGGCTACTCCGGACTGGGTACCTGGTGTACCCAGGGCATTTACCCGGCGGCCTACTCCCGCACCAGCGATCATTTTGCCACCCTGGCCATGCGGCATATTAATCTGCCCCAACGCGAGACCTCCTTTGTTGACTTCTGCGATACCTGGCTTTATTTCTATCGCAACAATCGTGATCCGAAGCAGGGGCCACCCAACGATTTGCTAGACTTGGACCGCTATCCTGATGATGCGCCTCCCCACTGGTCCATGGAGCTGAGTCGCCCGCCCACAACAGGAGGTGCACTGAACGTAAATGAAATCCATGGGGATGAAGAGATGGATGGTCATGCCTCCACCATTGTGGGACGATGGTATGCCTGGCGCCTGCAGGGTGGAGGAAACAGTGAATGGTTGACTCAGGCCCGGGAAGATGTCTATGGTAAGAGTCGCTGGGAGAGTACCAGGGATGCAGCTGAGTTTATTTGCTGGTTGATGGATTACACAGGGCGCGACCTGGTCTATTCGGAAGGAGAATTTACCGGATGGGGTGGTGTTGTGAGAGATTTTTGCCTGGTGCCCAAAGGTATGTCGCAGGAGACCGATCCAAAGAAAATCAGGGAGAACTATGCCAATGCTAATATGTATGAGCCCTATCCAAATTTCGCCTGTTTAACCGCATTGAAATGTGCTGCTGAAATGGCTGATGCAACCGGGGAGAGGGAAATCGCAGAAAAATGGAGGAACTATTCGCAGACCATTCGGGATGGCATGGTACGTCAACTGGTGGCAGGTGATTTTAATAAGTTTACCTGGAGAATTTCTCCTTATTCTATTCTAACCACCTTTCAGGACAGACTGGTTCAGACCTGGTTTTCGCTCTACCTGGACGGGCTGGATCCGGCGCGCTGGGACCAGGAGATGCTAGCCATTACAAGAAATACCTTTCAAGAGCATATGCTTATGCCCTATGGTCATGCTCCTGTTCTGGCCATGGGATATGGACAGGGATGGCTGACCCATGCCTCCCTGCTGCTCGATGAAATGGATCATGCTGGAAAGTTGCTTGTAAATACGGCCATGTATACATACGATAAGAACATGGACTATGTGAATTCGGAAACCGGAGTGGACTGGCGCAAATGGACGTGGATCGTACCCGAAGGGGTCAACCTCCTGCCCGATGGCAGCTGGCACCGAATTAATGACCTCTCCAACGGGGCCAACCAGGGTCCGGTCATGCATGCCATTGAGGCAAGTGCAGGTGTGGATGATATAGATCCCGACCACATCCGGATTATGCCACGCATTCCCGATCCCCTGGAGGGAATTGAGGTCAGCAATCATAAGGTTCTGATCCCCGAAGGAAAAGGATTGAAGAAGATAAGGATCGATTATCGCTTCGAGAAAGAAGGTCTCTTCTCACTCACAAGTTCTGAGCCTATTCCGAAACTTTCCATTCGATTAGGTCCATGGTCAGATAAACACGAGGCAGAAAAGAGCATGGAATCAATGGGTCCTGAAGCAGGAAATACCCGTCTGGAGTCCTCAGGCGAATATAGGAATCAGCCTGGCTGGTGGATATGGATCGAAAATCTGAAAAACACAGAGAAGCTAAGTATTAACTATATAAACAAGATGATGTAGACAAGGTAAACCTGTCCAAATTATTTTATTCAGAAAAAACCAAGCAAGCATGAGGATAACTATTCAGGGTCTGATAATAATAAGTTTCCTACTCTTTTCATTGTGTAATGAAGGAAGTGCGGAGGACCGATTCTGGTCCAATAGGGGTGAAGACAATGGAGCCGTTCATGCCCTGGGAAACGGGAAGATGGTGGTCTATGAGACAGGTCCCCAGATTACCACCATCTATCCGGGTCCTTATACCACCCCTTCGTTGTACAAATTATTACTGGAGGATGAGCAGACATTGCATGTTCAATCTGTAAGAGAGCCGGGAACTGCCATCTGGACTCATGCCCTTACATCGGATAAGGGTGCGATAGGTAGTATGACCGATTTCGTGGATGCGGATATGCCCTGCATGGTCAGGCAACTGGACCTGGAGGAAGGAATTTGCTTCCGCCTTGAGCTCCTTCCCGGCTTGCAAATTCTTCAACAGAAGTCAGAAACGGGTGGAAGCCTGATGATCCGGATGGATCCGGGTGAGATCATCTACCAGTATTATGTTTATCCGCGCCCTCTCTACCATCAGATTTCTTGGGAGGGTCATGCCAGTGTGGAGCTTTCCGAAGAAAACCCGGACGTTCTGTATATCCATGTCCAGCCGGGTAAAACTGATCTGTTTTTTGTCGGTGGACCTGAATATGCGGATGTTGTGGAGAATGCTTCTAAAGCTGAAGAGCTTGGATACTCCGGACTTATCGGGCAGACCAGGAAATGGTGGACGGAGTTTACTGCATCGCGCCATGATTTTGAATCTGTTTTTCCGGCAGACCTGCCCGAACGGGATAAATTGCTCCAGACCATTGATGAGGTAAGTGTGATGATCAGAACCCAGCAAGCAGAGGAGGGTGCAGTCATGGCAGGTTATCCCTATCCCCTGGGCTATGTGCGTGACCAGTATGGAGTAAGCCGCGGTTACCTGGCTCTCGGGTATTATCAGGAGGCCAGGAATATCCTGAAGTTTTACTGGGATATCTGGGAAAAAACCGGCGAACTGCATTGTGCCCAGGGCATTGGGGTGGACGGGATCTTTCATATACATGAGAATGATGAAGTGGAGAGTCCGGGCTACCTGATTTTACAGGCCTTTGATTTGCTGGAAAAAACGGGAGACCAGGCATTCATACGATCCATCTTTCCCATGCTGGAGTGGTGCTGGGAGGTACAAAAAAGACACCTGGCCGGGAATATGTTACCCTTCAATGGGGATGAAACTTATGTGGCAGGCGGAATATTGCCCCGGTCAGCACTGAACGATGGATCGTCTGAGGCGACTATGTTGTTTATTGACGGCGGCGAGCAGCTCCTGGACTGGATTAAGAAGGAAAATCTATGGAAGGCTTCACGAGTGAAATCGGAGCAAGCCCTGCTTAAGGAAGTAAGAAACACATTCAGGGATAATTTCTGGACGCACGAGGGACTAATTACCAACAATCCCCGGAGAACTGAACACCTGGAACTTCCCATGTTCCGTCATGGGGTGTGTGAACGAGGAGGGTCAAATTGCCTGGTATACCGTACCTCCGGATTTGGAGGCATCGACTGGACTCAAAGGGATGAGAACGGGCGTTATCAGTGCATGAATTGTCTGGCCGAAGGCCCCCTTCCTCCGGCTGAGACAAAAATATACCGTCTGGTTTCCGTGAGTCTGACCCCACTCTATTTCCATTCTTTACTTTTTGAAGCAGCTGAACTGAAACCAGTGGTGGAGGGTATCTATGCATCCTTTAAGAAAAGCGGTGTACTTACTTCTCGGACCACTACAACGGAAACAGATGTGAGTCAACGTTCGGTGGGCTATGATTATGGCCTGGTGCTCTATGGGATGATCCGGACGCGAACAAAGGGCCAGCAGGAGATCTATCAGCTTACCCTTGATATTGTGGATGAGACCGGTGCCTGGAGTGAGTATTACCTGGGCGAAACGCCCAGTGGTACCCGCTGTCGACCCTGGGAGAGCGCCATCAACCTGGAGGCTTTGATTGAATTTGCTAAAAACTATAAATCAGAACTTTAAAATGATTAGAATACCCTGCTTTATTCTAATGCTTCCTTTCCTGCTTAGTGCCTGTAGTGAACGTAAGGTCCTGGAGGCCGGGGAGGCCGGACCTGTGCCTGACTCCCTGGAGATGGCCGGACTCTATGAGGAGATTAATACCCCTTTTAAGTACGGGGTGGTATTGAAGGAGGAAGGCAAGAAAGTGGATTGTCCAAGCGTGTTCCGCCATAAGGATCGCTGGTACATGAGCTACATCATTTTTGACGGGACAGGTTATGAAACGGCCCTGGCAGTGAGTGATGACCTGCTACACTGGGAGAAACTGGGTAAAACCCTGACCTACAACAAAGGGCGGTGGGATGACCTGCAGAAGGCAGGATACATTGCCCTCCAGGATTATAAGTGGGGAGGATCCTATGAAGTGGAATCCTTTAATGGAAGGTACTGGTTCTCCTACCTGGGTGGGAAATTAAGCGGCTATGAGACCGATCCTATGTCCATTGGAATGGCCTGGACCAAAGACCCCTCCAGGCCCGAGGAGTGGAACAAGCTGGAAGATCCTGTGCTGACCGCGGATCAGCCCGATGCCCGCTACTTTGAAAAGCTTACCCTTTACAAGAGTAACGTAATCAGGGATCCGGAACGGCGTTTCGGCTACCCCTTTATCATGTACTACAATGCCAAGACCGAGGATGGGTATGAGCGGATCACCATGGCCCTTTCAAAAAATATGACAGACTGGGTTCGTTATGGAGAGGATCCCCAGATCGCAAAAATTGGAGATCTCTATGTGATGTTCTATTTCGGCGCCTTCTACAGGCCCGGGGCCTTTGATACCTTTGCCCACAAGCCGTGGGTAATTATGCATGAAGGCGTGGTGTATCACTATTACTGTGCGGTGGGAGATCAGGGACGGGTGATTGCTCTGGCCACATCTTCACCTCCGAGAGATTAGACTTTGTATTTAACCATTATACACCATCCTATGATTTTACAGCTTCGTAATTCTGCAATCCTTTTAATAGTCTGGCTAAGTTTTAATGCCTGTCAAAATCAGGAAACTGTTTTTGCAGATCCTTCATCGGCAAAGCAGCCCTACTCAACTATTACGGCTGAAAATTCAGGGCCTGATGTGACTGCTTCACCCGATCCGCTGGTGGCCTGGAGGTGGGAGGACCCCAGGGCAACTGACGAGCTTGAAGTCTATACCCTGAAACCGGTCAACATCACCACAGATCAGCCTGATTCCTTTGAGGGTCTGGCTTCCATAGAGGATGGAAAGGGCCCCATTCTGGTGAAAGGCACAGGTGATCTGATGATCGATTTTGGTCAGGTGAATGCCGCCTGGCTGGAGTTTGATTCGGAAGATTTCAATGGCAGGGTGGAGATGAGCATCAGCGAGTACAGGGAACCAGCCATTCTTAATGCAGGTGCCCAGCATCGAATTAAAACCCTGGAACCGGTCAGGTATGGCAACACCTACAGGCTCGAATTAAATGATAAGCTTTATGAAGGGGTACGCTATGGATGGATCCATGTACGATCGCAGGACGCTCCCTGGCATATAGATAAGATCCGCCTGGTGTGTCAGATAAAGCCGACCAACTACAATGGAAGTTTCCAGAGCAATAATGCCGATCTGAACCGTATCTGGTATACAGGCGCCTATGGGGTGAAGCTTAATTTGCTGGAAGACTTCTTCGGGGCCATACTGATGGAGCGCAGTGACCGTTTCTCCTGGACCGGGGATGCCTATACCTCCCAGGCTGCATCGCTGGTGGCCTTCGGAAATTATGATTTTGTGCTGACCAACCTCCATCATACGGCTGAACAGGACAATGGCATATTCAGTTATTCCATGTATTGGATCCAGAGCCTGATGGACTATTATCAATACACCGGAGATACGGCCACCTTGAATCAGTACATCGAAAATGCCCGTTTTAAGCTTGACCGGGCCTATAAGCATTACGGGACCGATCCTACGCTGTCCTTTTACGGATGGGACGAGCGCCTGGGTGCCGGTTTTGAAAACAGCAGTTGCAGGGAATCCCAGAATGCCTATAAAATGCTCTGTATTGATTCCTGGCTGGATTTTGCCTGGATGATGGAGTCCGTTGGCCGCACCAAACTGGCCGCAGTCTATGAGGATTATGCGAAGGAAAAGATTGAAGAACTTAGAATGAATCCGAAGTGGTATATGGACTTTGGAATACATGCTGCTTCTGATGCCATTAATGCAGGCTTTACCACAGAAGAGGAACAGAAAGCCATGTACGAACTTGTGTTTACGGATAGACTGAACCGGATCTCATATTCTCCTTTTAACCAGTATTTTATTATTTGTGCATTGGCAAGAATGGGGCGTTTCGATGAGGCCATGGAGACCATCAACGATTGCTGGGGCGGACAGCTGAAATACGGGGCCACCACCTTTTTCGAGGTATTTCGGCCTTCATGGAACCAGGCCCTGGAACCCAATGCGGCTCCTCCTAATAACCAGTGCGGCTATACCAGCTTGTGCCATCCCTGGGGTGGGGGGGTGGTCCACTGGCTCACCGAGGAGGTCCTGGGGGTCAAACCGGTCAAACCGGGTTTTCTTGAATTTGATTTCAAGCCCCATCCCGGATCCGGAATCAATCAGCTTGAAGGGGAGGTGCCAACACCTGCTGGAAACATACAGGTTTCTTACAACATCGGGGAGGGAGATTTTAAGATAGAAATACCTGAAGGATTGAAAGGCGACATTTGGATTCCTGAAACAAAGCGAAGCATTATTGAGATTACGATGGATGGGAAACTGGTGTACAATCTGGATCTGAAGGAAAATGGATGGTCTGAAACCATCAGGGAGTATGGTGAATACATTTGCTTCCAGAATGTGGAAGAAGGAAGCCATAGCTTCCATGTGATATACGAGGGAGAAAGACCTGTGTATGGAGGAAGTGCTATGGTTTATCCCACCGGGGAAGTAGTTGTAGATACTGAAAGCTCAGGGAACTGGGGCGGAAAATATGGTTCGGATGGTTATTTGTTATGTGCCAATCAAAACGCCGGAGATACAATCGTGGATCTTCGCAGCCTTCCTCCCTACGTGAAAGAAATAAGCTATTCCATGCAACTTGGCATGCAGTGGATTGCGGATACAGATGACCCCAGGGCCCCTTCGGCCGGACCCGGAAATGAATTTCCAAGGAATGCCGGGGCCATCTATACCCAGGATCCGCTGGCCACGCTGCAGACCATGACTGTGGATATTCAATTGTTGCAGGGCGTACAGCACCAGATTGCCCTCTATTTTGTGGACTGGGACGATGCAGGGCGCAGGCTGGCTGTTGAGATGTTTGACCTGGAAAATAAGCGGCTGATTGCGCCGGTACAGGTGGTCAGCGATTACGCAGATGGGAAATACCTGGTATTTCAGTTTGATGGTCCGGTCCGCTTTCGAATCAACCACGTTCGAGGTCCCAATGCCACCCTGAGTGGAATCTTCTTCGATACACCATAATTACTGTTCCATAGTTCCCTAATAATGCCATCATATTCTGCCTGGGTCATGTATCCTGATGCATCGGTATAGATAAGTGGATTATTGAGAACATAGGTATAGCGGTAAAGTTAGTTATGCCAACTATTTTCCAACTTTCAAAGACCACCAACAGGGTCCTTTTTAAAGAACGCTTATTATCTCTAAGATAATGACTTTCCAGGATTCTGTTTGTATATTTCACTATCTTTGCAATACAGAAAGGTGCAAGCCTATTTCAACACCTTAAAAGGTAAAAACATCGATTGGTGGGATACAATATCCGACCAGGAGAAAGATGCCATTAACCTCGGCTTACGACAGCTGAAAAATGGCGAGGGGATACCTCATGAAGAAGTCAGAAAGAAGGCTGACAAAATCCTGGGTAGAAAATGAGGCAATACCGGATCTCCTGGTCCCCGCTGGCCGAAGATTTTGAAGCAAAAATTGAAAGCCTCCTGGAGAAACTAAAAACCCAAAAGTATCTTTGCCCGCCCTCTGGTAAACAATCCAGTCTGAGGCGCTGCGTGATTGCTCCCCAGACTTCCCTGGTCTATCAAATCAAAAGCGATGTCATAGAGCTTGTTGCCTTCTTTGACAACAGAAGTGACCACCAGTATTGAAAATGCACCGAAGGATCCATTGGCGATTGGTAACCTACCTAGCCAAGAGCCCCAGGTATAGCTGGAATTTGTTAGAATAAATTGCACATGCCTGGATTATCATGAAAAATCCTAAGAAATCCAACCAATTCTGAGTTTTCGCATTGGCTCGGTTTGATTTCTATTTTCAATTTGTTAAGAGTTGAATGTTTCATCTTGGTTTTTAGTGCCAAGGAAGTCTCATTCTCTGCATATTTCTACCCAACCCTCCTTTATAAGGATATCAGAATCTTCGTAGGGATTCTGTAGTAGGACCTTCCAATAATTTGATCTATCTGAGCACCCCTTGAAGAGGAAATAGAAATCAAAGAAATAGTCACAATAACTCCTACTTCCACCGTTGGGGTTCAGCGGAAGCCAGGTCCAAGGCTTCACCCTCGTCAGCAGCCAGGTTGTAGAGTTCATACCGGTCGCTTTGATCGGCATTATCACACCACCATCTGATCAGTTTCCAATCGCCCTGTCGCAATGATGTGGAAGGACTGCCGTGAGGATAGTGACAGAAGATTTCATCCCGGACTGTTTTGTTATTTTCCAGGCTTGGCTTCATACTTACCCCATCAAATGTAAGACCTGCCGGATCTTCCCATCCAAGCATATCCACAAAGGTGGGAAAGAAGTCGGTGGACTGTTGAAGGGCATCGGCTTTGGCCCGGTACTTGTCTATCTGGTGTTCCTTGGCCTGCCAGGGAGCATGTACTTCCCAGGTCCAGTAGTTCAGGAAGAAGGGTTCATTTTTATGTTCATGGATGTATTTGACAGCCTCGTCGCACATCAGATCCTCCAGGTTAGATCCGGGCTTTCCATGACTATCGTAAATTGGGAAAGGGTAGAAGAATCCCGCAGCCAGAGTCTTATTTCTCGGGGGAGCCGATTCTGCCAGGTGTTTCTCAAGGACCAGCTTATTCAGGTGGCAAACAGGCACGGTGATTCCGATCCGGGATGGATATAAGCCGGTCATTATGCTTGCCCGGGTAGGGGAGCACAGGGGATTGGCAGAATAGGCCTGCGTAAATATCATCCCTTTGTTTGCAAGGGCATCAATGTTAGGCGTTTCATGAAAGGTGCTTCCATAAAGCGACAGATCGTTTACCCCCAGGTCATCAGCCAGGATAAAGACCACATTGGGTGGATCAGTGGCTGTAAGCGTAAAGAAAATGAAGGTGCCCAGTAGCAAATTGAATAGTTTTTTCATGTTTTGTCTTTTTTTTAGATCTAGTTATTGGGAACCTCCATCAGTATTTCCTGATAGATATCAGGTCTGCGTTGCTGGCTATTCCTGTTGTAGGCACGTGCATTGCGTAATCTTTTCAGATCCAGTGTGGCTTTCATGTAATGTTCCCCGGTTTCTGCACTGGAAGCCTTGATGATACCCGGCCAGTCAGCAATCATGGTCCCGCTGCCGTAAGCCTGGTTGGTACAGATCATGGATACGGTATTGTGCCAGATGGCGGTTTTTACAATATAGTCCTCCACGGCTCCAAAACGGCTGTTTGCCCAGACAAGTATTTCGGCACCCTTGAGTGAAAGAATGCGGAAAGGTTCCGGGAACCATCCGTCGTAGCAGGTCAGGATTCCAATCTTCGCAAAATCCAGATCGAAGACCGGAAACTTATTGCCTCTTTTCATGATCCATTCCGGATCATTTTCAAGAAACCATTGTTCATCTTTTCCTGAGGGGGGCTTGCTATAGGCCGGTTGTCCTTCGTATTTGTCTATCGCGGCATGGGTCTTATAGTATTTCCCCATAAGTTCCCCGTCTTTTCCAAACAGGAAGATGGCATTGGAGAAACTTCCGTCCTCAAATACTTCCCAGCCTCCTATAATTACATAGATGTTATTTCGCGCAGCTGCCCTGGCCAGAGCCTCTGTCTCTTTCCCTGGAACCTTGATCCTGCCCAGGCAATACTCGGGGAACACCACCAGCCTGGCACTGTCCTTCGATGCTCTTTCGATATAGGGGATCACTTTCCCGCATACATCTAACTCCAGACCCGGAGTTACCGTTTTATCGTATCCTGATAACTGAACTGCTGCCACTTTAACCTGGTCGGCCTTTACCGTGGGGAGCCAGGTAGTGATATGAGTTCCATTCCAGTTATTTACAGAGGCATAATCAACCATGGAAATTCTTCCTTCTGAGCTTGGTACCTGGAACTGCATCCGGGTCCCTGGCAGAGTGGGTTGCTCCGGAACAATATCCACATAGCCATCCTCAGAAATGATGGAAACAGCCTCGTTGTATTCCGGATCCATATTCTCATCTCTGGAGAGTACTATGGGCCCCCTTACCAGGGCCTTGAAATAGTCGCCGGAACGATTGCTTCCGTAGGGAGCATCCAGGATCCGGCAGCTCATATCCAGTTCCAATTCTATCAGATCATCCGGGCTCCATGTACGGTCAATCGCTGCATAGGTTCCGGGTCTGACATCCATGGTCTGGTCGTTAACTTTAAGGAGGGTATTGCTGCTCCACTCCGGAATGCGGATGCGCAGGGTAAATCTTTCTTTTTTTGGAGAGTCAACCCGGATAACTACCTGACCACTTAAGGGAAAATCAGTCTCAATGGTCAGCTCGAGTGGATTGTCCCGGGGACTGGCCAGGCTGGCTTCACAGGCGTTAAAGAGATTAATGACCGGTCCCTCATTGGAGTTCATAACGGCCACATAGGGCAGATAGGCCAGTCCCATGGGACCATTCAGGTTACAACAGCTTACATGCACATCATTGATAATTCCTCCCCATCCGGTGGTGATGGTCTTCGATCCATTCAGGCGGTTCACATAACTAAAACCATCTCCTCCCGGTTTCATGGCTCCTATCAGCCCATTATATGCATACTTCTCAATCATATCCATGGCAGATGGATCGCCAGTGAGTCTCAGAATCTGGCTACAGAGTTTCAACCAGGTAACTCCCACACAGGTTTCCATCATACGGTTCATATCCGGATTGGTTTGTTCCAGGGCGGTATTTCCCCAGCCTTCACCCATTACTGCTGGATGGTGGACATCTCCACCGGCGTTTCCAATAATGGTAATTTCCTTTTCCTTGATCTTTTCAAAGAGGTTCAATGCTGCGGTTTTCCAGTGCTCGTTCCCGGTAACGCGGTAGTATTCCACCAGGCCTTCAAAGAGAGACATCATTTCATAGGCCTTGGGGTACGCGCCCCCGATGTCGATGGGATCTGTATTGTTAAAGGCATCTTCTATCACATTATGTCCCAGGGCACCCCCTTCTTCCTCCACGATGTACCTGGCGAAATCCAGGTAGTCCTGCTTCCCGGTCAGATTGAAGAGTCGCATCATGGGTTCGAGCAGGGTGCTCGATTCGATATGATTGGGGCTCCATCCCTGGTCTACGATCCTGATTAGGGGAGCTGGCCCAATCTGTTCGACAATGCAATCGGCCTGTCGGATCATGGCCTGAAGAACTGATGGATCCTTCTCCACATGGGTATAGTAGCCAAGTAACCCAAGCAATACGTATTTTCTTTCCCAGAGATCCCCACCCTGGCTATCGGGCTGATCAGCCACTTCCGAGCAGCTGATACTTCCATTCTCCTTTACGGTACTTAGTAAATCTTCGACCGTTGCTTTCAGAACCTTTTTCAGTTCAGGATCCTGTGTATAGCGGTAGAACATACTTCCCGAGCGGACTGCTTTCCCCCACATTTCACCCTGGGCAAAGAATTTTCTACCGTTTCTGAATAAATCAACCAGGCTGTCATAGGGGACTACCCCTTTATTCCAGTTTTCAATGGAACGCTGGATATCCTCTTCGAAGTAGCCGGTAAATTTGAGTGAATGTGCAGGAATAGGTATGAACGTATCCTCAGACTTGCTTGTTTTATTGCATGCACAAGTGATAAGTATCAGGCTTACAAGCAGTAATACGAATAGGGGATTTGATCTCATAGTTTTATATTAATGTGTCTTACTTAGTTCGATAATTACTGAACCACCGGCTGTCCACTGATCGCTCGAAATAGTTTAGCTTATTCATTTCTCATTCAGTATTATCCAGGACCCTCAGGTTGATTCCGGCCCACATGGTATTTACATTTGGTGTATCTGATAATTTAATCAGAAGTCTGTTGCTTCCCTGTTTCAACTCAGCATCGATCAAATTGCTGACAAAACCATTATGTACCAGGGAATCTGAATGAATCAAAGTTCCGTTGAGGAAGACCTGCAGCGGATCATCATAGGAGAGCTGCAGCCTGACTTTCTTATCCTCATCACTTGTAAGCTCCGTACTGGCCATCATGGCCCGGGCATAGTATCCCATGTGGTGATTTCCTCCCAGATTATTCATCACATGTCCATAGGCATACATAAGGTTTAGAAAGGAGCCTGAAGCCTTTTGTTTCGCCCAGCCATCATAGGTGCCATACAGTTTTTTGCTGAATATGATGTGTTCGGCCTCTGCTGGCATTCCCTGATCCAGTTCAGATATATCCGGCAGGACCCCGAACAGCCTGTCCAGGTCCGAAACATCAGGGGTATTCCCATCTTTCAGGAGTTCTTTTACCGTAACGGGTCCGAAGACCAGCCATTCCCTGTCTTCAGCTTCAGTCTCGGTCATGGTCATGTCTTCCGGGGAATCCTGGTACCAGAAGGCCACAGAACGGGGTGATAATCCTTCTGTAACTCCCCAGTTTACTGCAATGGATTCGCTGAAAGGGTAGGGGTTCTCCAGGTGAATACGCATGCGCCCCTGGTCATTGTCAAAAGCCTCACTGTATGGAAAATTCTCTCCCTTACCAAAGAAGGCAAAGGAGAAATAGTCCTCCCCATTGATACCATGCAGGAACAGGGGTTGCGAAGTTCCTGCATCGATCACGGTGAAATCCCCTCCACCATGGTCATGGTGGGTGTCGAAAATACTCATTCCCACCCAGTGACCCTTTCCACGTGTGGATAGGACCTGGAAGGGTAAATATCCGACCGAGCTGTCCACCCGGGTGTGTAGTGCATGGAAGTAGCCCCAGCCGGGTTCAAATTCCCCCACCTGTTCAAGATCAACTTCCAGGTTCCACTCTTCATTTGGACTGCTTCCTGTGATTTCAATTTCTGCCGAAGAAGCAAAGGGCATGGGGAAATAGCACTGGTTATTATTCAGGGCCACCCCCCGGAAGGGCCCAAAGAAATCGGCCAGGTCCACATTCACAGCAGGAGAATCAGAATTATCAAAGCGGATTTGCATGGTGACTCCTTTACGTTTGGTGTTAAGTGCAAGACGCCTGATAATGGCCGGACCCTCAATTCGGACCTTTTTATCTCCCGTGAAACGCCATTTCCTGGTTGTGGTTTCAGGAAGTATTGGTTCAGATGAGTCAGCGACCTTATCCTGAGATTCGTATTGCAGGTCGATGGAAGTGCCATCCGGATCGTTATTCTGCACCAATGAAATCCCTTCCATGGATTTATCCTCCAGGCGGTAGTCCAGCTGGAGAAACACCAATCCAATAAGGGGATTTGCAACAAGCTCTACTCGCAGAGACTTTTCAAAGGGTACCGGGAGATAGAAATTATAAGAGTCATAATCCACCCTGCTTCCCCCCGGAAAAATGAATTCCTGCTCACACTTAGGGGCAGCATCAACCAGTTCATCAAAGGGACCGGTAATGGATGGATGCTGCTCACCATCCACATAAAACTCCAGGATAAAGGGGCTTTTACCGGGTCCGTGTGTTTCCCAGATATGCCTTAAGCTGCCACTTCCTTCCAGGTCAAGGATGGTCTTCCTTCCGTTCTCACCCAGCATGGCCGGTCGCAGACATATGGTCTCCAGTCCAAGTACAAAAGAGTTTTTCCCTGCTTTGTAAGTTTTTATATGATGAAGGTTGAGGAGTTCTTTTTGCAGGGCAGGAGGAAATGCCCGTTCCGCTATTTTGGGACCGGGAGATGAACTGCATGAGGACAAAATCAGTAGCAGTATTAAAATGACCCAATATCTGGTGTATCCTGTATTAAGTGTTCTTGTATTCATCAGCTTGGCTTAGTTTAGTTTTATTAATCCCTCAAAACTCCTGTAATGCTCCTGGATGCCCAGTTCATCCATTAGTTCCCTGACCTCAATGGTTTTCAGAGGTCCGGTATCGAATCCCTCTCCCTGGTCGTTATCATAGACCCAGGTGGGGGTTGGCCACAAACAGGCCCGGAATTTGATGGTGCGGTAAAACTCCAGGCTGACGCCCTGCTGACCATGGTGAGCCATCTGCAGGTAATCGCAATCCAGGTCGTCCCGGTAAGGGCCGTTCAACAGACGATCTCCGCCTTCCTTACCCATATCTCCCAGGAAAACCATGGACTTTTTTGCATCCCATACCCGGATGGCCATGGATGAATTATTGTAGGGGTTGACTGTGATATCGGGATTTGACACGCTTAGTATTTTAAATTTTGTCTGGTCAATTACTATGGTCGTTCCCGGCTCTGTGAAATTCACCACATGGATTCCGGAACTATCCAGGTTCCTGTAAAAATCCTCTGTCAGGGACGTAAACCCGGTTTCATAGGCCTGGTAAAACGATGGGAGCAAGGCTGAATGATAAATGGTTTTTATCCTGATGTCATCCGGATCCATTAATATCTGATTTAAGGCACTCATATGGTCGTTGTGCGGGTGACTGATAAACCAGGCTTCCACTTCATTGCCCAGGGCAGCAAGAAAACCTTTCAGGTAGGCGGTTTCCTCCATCATGCCTCCGTCCATCACAGCAATTTTCCCATTACTCATTTGGAAAACATAGGAGTTACCGATGGTATTGACCTGCGAGGGCAGCTGCCAAAGGGTAAAATTTGAATCCTTCTGTTTTTTCTCTGTCAGGGGAGTCTGTATCATCAATGATTCAATGATCCCGGCCAGTTCTTCATTTGAGATCCTGTTGTATAACCTGAGGTCCTTTCCTCCGGCCTTGCTTTTCCACTGAGCTCCCTGCTCCAAGGAAAATTCCAGGTTTCCCTTCTTGACCTTGAAGTAATCACTTTCTCCATTAATGGCATACAGGGTGGAAATCTGGTCCCAGCTGCTTCGGTCGATCTCACCGTAGTGCTTTTCCCACAGGCGATAGACTGTCTTTATAGGATTGTTGTCCTCTAAGTTCTGAGTTTGCTTTCCCGTTTTCACCTCCTGTCCGTCCACGGTAAAAACAATGGGAACGGGACATTCATTTATGGCGATTTCAGAAGCAACCCGGTCCCATTTCATGTTCCAGTTCATGCCTTCACCCAGCATGGCTACCCACATCTTCACCTTCTTCTGAACCAATTCTTTGCCAGTTAAAGGGCTTAGCTCATCTGCTTTGGATTCCAGGAGCCCGGCTATATTGGTTAAATGTCCCACCGAAACCAGGGTGACACTCCCATCTTCTTCAGAGGACAGAATTCGCCTGTAGAGATGTGTGGCTTCCTCAATGTCCTTGCTTGCTCCCAGGTCATTGGGAAATTCTTTAGCAATCGTTTCGGCATATACCGATCCTTTGTTCACACCTTCGATAAATGGTGCTCCAATGGGAATATCTGGTCGGCCCCGGAAGGTATTGACAGCATCCAGGGCAAAGGGGCTCCAGAAATGGGTGGTAGAGAGGATGGTTGCCAGGATTTGAACGTCGCCCCGGTCTGCAAAAGTATGTAGCATATAGAGGGCACCCACATCATCAATATCGGAATCAAAATCGGTGTCAAAAATGATTTTTTCCTGGCTGTATATATTGAAGAAACAGGCACTAATCAGTATTAGTGAAACAAGGATGTTCTTTTTCATGGTTGATTATTTTTTCCATATCACACGATAGTTGAACCTTCGGTTGGGGGCGGTATCGCCTCCGGTACATAGGGAAATAGGATCTTTAAGTTCCCCGGGATTGTCGCTCCATTTGAAGTCAAAACTAACAGCTTTTCCTTCGAGGCCCAGCTGATCTCTTGGAATAAGCAGCTCCAGTTGATTTTTTGCATATCTGAATCTCAGGGTGCCCGCTTTGGTCCATTCTTCCTTTTCTTCATTATATTTCTGGAGAACGGTGTTTTTGTCATCTGTGATCTGACCGTTGACCAGGTAGTCATATCCATACCAGCCGGTCGATGCATCCTGATCCGCATCAATAAGCAGGAGCATCCAGTTCTCATCCTGGTGGGATGTCAGTGTCTGATCTGTTTCAACGTAGAATGCAATATTCCTCTTGTCCACAGCCACCCTGGAGCTAATGATATCGTTTCGTCCCGATTCGTCCGTATAATACAGATTCCCGTATCCGGGATGGTCGCGGTGGAACACATCTCCCCTGGTGTCGCGGTACTCAACCCCAATTCCGGTCCAGTCTTCAAACTTTCCATCAATCTTCACCTTATGAAATTCCCTCAGCGCTGGAATGGGGCGCACCCCCTTATAGCGGCGGATATTCTGGGCCATCTGCATGTAATAGTTATCGGTGTACCCATCTTTCATGGGGTGGATGCAGCGGTTGAATTCTGCATTGTATTGATCCACAAAGATGAAAGGATTGTCTCTTCCAAGCCATGGCATGGTGTAGTCGCTTGGGGAAGGGGAGATGCCTCCTTCAGCAGTGGGTTGATATTTTCCGGCGGTCCACTCGTTCCAGTCATTGAGATATAGAAACTCCGGATCGGCCTCAAGAGCTTCATCCCAGCGCTCCTGGAAATAGATGCCATATGCAGTTGGATTATCCACGGTATCACCCAACCATGGAACATAAGCAGGTGCCGGCATATCGTATTCATCCAGAGCAGGTTGTCCGTTTTCGCGGGACCAGGACTTGCCTACCCCCATGTTCTTATCTGTCATGGTAACCGGGTGCTGTGCAGCAGTGACTGCAGCCTCTTCCCGTTTTCCCTTGTGGGTTGAAAGGAGCTCTTCTGGCTTTAATGCTTTAACTTTTTCGTCGGCCAGACTATAACCGAAGCTCCAGTTGTCTTCCGTTCCTACAAAACGTTCTTCGCCCCATTCATAGTAGCCCCACCACATGGTGCGAAGTGTGAAGAAGTTCTTGACTTCTTTGGTATAATCCGGGTAGAACTCCTCCGCATAGTCAGGATCCTGGTAATGGGGATGATCGGGGTTTGTTTTTGCATCCGGATCGTAATTGGGGTTTGGGTGCCTGATTCCTCCCCGGTTGGCATCAAAAGCAGGTTTCCCATTATATAGTAAAAGAGGCTTATCGTCCCAGTAAAACCAGAGATCGGTATATTTTTCTTCTTTGTAGATCTTTTCGTATAAATCCTGAACCACGGTAATAACCGGACCATTAAAAGCCCAGAAACAAAATTTGGGTACAATATTTCCTTCTTCCTTCATCTGGTGCATGACCTTGAAAGTCTTTTCCCACTCATCCCAATAGCGCACAGCATTGGTTACATCCATAACCAGTACGTCCACACCGGCATCGGTAAGCATGGACAGATCCTTGCGGATTACATACTCATCCTGACTGAGGAAATAGCCCATTTCGGGTTCTCCCCAGTGATAGGAGTTGGTATACCAGAGTTCATGATTGGCATCCAGCCGGGCCCCCGGGTCTTTATTCAGGATTTTGCTTACGTCTGCCTGATAGTCTTCCCCCTCTCGATGTTTATCCTGGGTATGCCAGGTAATGTAGAAGATTCCGGTGATCCGCCTTTGATCCTCCTTCACAGGGCCGACTTCTTCGTAGGAAGGCATGGTGCGCCCAAGGGCATCGGATGCCACCCAGGTATCGGAATACAGGTCTCTATATGATTTATTCCCCTTGTCAGACTGGGAGCTCTGAACACTTTCATCCACTGTATTGCAGGCCAGAGGAAGGAACATCAGTATCAGGATAAATCTTGAAAAAATGGAGTTTAGACAGTTAGGTTTCATGTTGGAATTTATTAATTCGACGTTTAAATTCATACTTTAGAAAATAATGGATCCGGAAACCTTCTTTTGGACTGCAATGCAGTGGAGGTGCTTAAGAAGGCAAGTATCTGGAAAAAAAGTATTCGTTTCATTATCAAGGCTGGTTACTATAATGGATAGTAAGATCCAATTCCATAGATGCCTACAGCATTGTTATTCAAGAGCTGAGCGGCGATCTCTCTTAATTCAGCATCACTGATGCCGGACTGTTTTTGTTTTTTGGACAGAGCCTCACCAAGTACTCTGCGGCTAATCATGGAAGCTCCAGTTGCCATTTCCACGGAAGTCGAATCATTGCTCATGGTCCATTTGCTGAGGGGGATGTAACCCAGCCAGGTATCCATGCTTTTTCTCAGGAAATCCGGATTCAGAATCGGCTGCCAGCAGGTATCGATATATACATTTGGATGTGCCTGGGCGAGGAAACCGGCTTCATCCAGGTAGGGCCAGCAATGCAACATGATTATTTTCTGGTTCGGGTATCTGCTTGCCAGTTTCTGCAGGGGCAGAGGATTGGAGTGGGGGTGGTTGTGTGTGCCCACATGGATCTGGTGGGGCCATTTTCGGTGATTGGCCAGCTCGCACAGGATATGCATCAGCCAGTCCTGGAATCGTTTTACCTCCTGCCCGGAAAGATCACCTCTGAAACGGACCCCGGATTCTTTGACCTCTTCAAAATCCAGGGAACGGGTGTAAGCTTGTAGCTGTTTAATTCCCAGACAGTCCCGATCTGCGGCATGTGAGAACATTTTCTCCAGGAAACTGCGCCAGGTAGGGCCATCCACCGGGTCAATGCCCAACTTTTCGGCCAGGAAATCCCTTCTTGGATGTGATGTTTTCCAGAAATCCAGGAAGGGATCGATCCTGAGCAAGGTGGAGGTAAAAGACAATTCCTCCAGGGCGGGTCCGGTCTTGAAATCTGCAAAATAAAATTCAGGCTGCACCGGCCGGATCAGGTTGGTGAGTCCGGCTTTGGACATCAATTTCCTGTACCAGGAAAACAGGTTTCCGTATTGTTCTCCAATCATTCTGCTTGCATTTATGAACTGTTCCTGATCAAAAGATTGAAGGTCGTAGTTATAGGCAAAGAGAATTCCGAGGCGCAGCGCCTGGTAGGTGCCTTTCACTCGAAGATCTTGCAGGATTTCAGATAGTTCCCTGAATTCCTCGCCAGGCTCCAGGTTCTGTCGTAGCTTGAGCCCATTTCCGGCCAGACTGCCTGCCATATAAGGATCAATCAGCAAATCTGCCATAGTGGTCCTCCGGTCCGGGAGAGCACCGGGCTTCAGATCGGCCACGAAGCCGGCATCCACAAATCCTATGGGTGTCAGGGAGCCCCAGTGTTCATGACTGCAGCTTATGGGTATTTCAGCCAGGTAATCGGGTACAGGAACGGGTAATTCATCCTTAACAAGAGGTGTGCATCCTTTCGATATTGCTGCAGCTCCAAAAATAATACCGGTATTTAAAAATTCTTTCCTATCCATTGATTTCTGTTTTTAGTTCTCCATGGCCCTGTAAACGGTGTTGACAAATTCATGACGCAGTTCTGCGTATTCACCGGCCTTCTGGATGGTCAACTGTACAATCATCTCTTTTTGCGGATCGATCCAGTAGAGCGAACCGAAGGCTCCTCCCCATCCATAGGCTCCTTCTGAGATCAGGGTTGAATCTTCAGGAGAAGGATAGATCACTTCAAACCCAAATCCGAATTTATCCGGGGAAGCAGGCAGAAACAGGGACCCGGCTCCCAGATCACCGATATGGTTGGTTCTCATGAGTTCAACGCTTTCAGGTTTGAGTATCCTGGTTCCATTGTATTCCCCCTGGTTAAGCAGCATCTGGATAAATATGGCATAGTCCAGGGTGGTTGAGGAGAGACCACCTCCAGCGGAACAGTACAGGTCCTTATTTTTTGGATAGTCCAGGTATGGTCCGATGGCTTTGATCACAGCTTCTCCTTGAGGCTTATCCTGGTACAGGTTCATTAGGCGATGGTGCTTTGAGGCCGGAAGGTGAAAGTAGGTATCCTGAATGCCCAGCGGTTCAAAGATCCTGATCATAAAGAAATCTTCCAGTGATTGTCCGGATAGTTCTTCTATAAGGTAACCCAGGATATCGGTACTTAAGCCATAGGTGAATTTTTCTCCTGGCTCATGTATAAGGGGAAGCCTGGCAATCTTTTGCATTTCATCCTTTAAGGTGGCGGTTTTGGAAGGAACTCCGTTCATAATGTGTGCCTTCGCATAAATGGCATTACCGGCATCGCCCCCGTTCCCGGGATAACTGTAACCTGAAGTGTGGGTAAGCAGGTCCTGAATGGTGATTTCGCGTTTGGCTGGCCGGGTAGTATAGCTCGAGTCTTCCGGGTTAAACTTGTCAATTAGCTCCGGGTATCCGAATTCTGGAAGATGCATGGAGATGGGATCGCTCAATTTAATCTGACCCTCTTCGTATAAGATCATGATTGCCACACTGCATACCCCCTTGCTTTGGGAAGCAATCCTGAAAATGGCATCTTTTTTCAGTGCGGTCCTGTTTTCCAGGTCATCATAACCGGTGGACTTATAATAGACTATCTTTCCTCTTCTGGCCACAAGAGCGGTTGCTCCGGCAATATTACCCTGATCAATATTGGATTGAAAGAGCTGGTCTATTTCCATGAGTTTTTCTTCTGAAAAGCCCTGGGTTTCAGGACGGGCTGGCCGGAGGGCCCGGGTGCGCCAGACATAGGGGTCTTCCTCTGTTTTGCAGGATATGACTAATACTCCAAGAATTAACAGCAGGATCAGTTTTTTCATTGATCAAGAATTAGTGTAGCATTCTTCAATGATTTAATATCGATATTAAGCGGACCAAAGGCCAGCAGGGGCATGTCCAGGGAATCTGTAATATTCAGGTTGGGATTGAGACCCGGGCCATAATAGAGCTGTGCAGGTTTATCGGGTATGGCTGAAAGGTATAGTTTTAGGCCTGCCGGATCGAGTGGATCTTTCTCGATTCTTGAGATTACATAGGGAATACTGGTCTCGTTTCCAATACGAAGTTCGAACCCGCTTAGCTTTCCATTTCCTTTAAGAGATCCGCTTACTGCGCGGTAATGAAGCTTTAGATAGGGGGACCCTGAGGAAGGATCTTTATCCAGTTTAATACTGTGCAGTTGTGGTTGATCGGCATGGCCTTCCAGGTCGTAAGCATACCTGAGCGCGATCTCTCCGATACGGGCGCCAATGCGCTTATTGGATTCAGTGGAGAGGTGGGCCACATCATCCAGTTCAAGATCGATTCCTGTGGTGATATATAGATTTGGCCGCGATTTTACCACCTTTTTCTGGATATGACGGATGGCTTCCCAGTCCCTTCCCATCTTTGGATTACGGGAGTTCAGCCTGCCAATTTGAATGATGATGATGGGCAGGTCTGGCCGCATGAGATCCACACGGACCGCATCTATGAATCGAAGTAGTTTTTCTTCATAGGTATCAGGTTCCCCGATAATTCCTTCCGATTCACCCTGGTACCAGATCATTCCTTTTATATTCTCTATGCCGGCCGAGCTAGCCCGGTTCAGCATAGCTCCATAGAGCGAACTGTCCCCGTGTACTTTTCCCTCCGGGTTCCATTGTTGAATGGTCGATCCGCCCAGGGCACAGGGAATGAGGCCGATGGGTTTCCCGGAATTGCTCTGCAGGTGCCTGGCAAAGAAGAGTCCCGGTCCTGTCCCACCAATGGGTTCGTACCTGCTTTTTTCTCCCCTTTCCCTGAATAGTGCAAGGGTCTTTTCCACACTCTTTTCCGGATCGCCTGAGAGTTCATAAAATGCAAGGGGATAGGCTGGTGCCCTGGCTTCAAAGATCCGGTGGACCGGACTTTGGGCAATGCTCCACTTATCATCCATATTCATCATCCAGATATGTGGATTTCTGAGGGTATCGGGTGTACGTCCCGCTCCCTGCATATTGGATTGCCCGGCCAGGATCCAGACATCTGCTTCTTCCGGACAGGGATTTATTTGTCCAGGGACTCCATTTGTGTAGTGGAGGGCCGGATCTTCTACTTCCCGGATGGGGAGGTACTGGTCCAGATTCTTCATGGCAATAACCGTGGCTCCAATTTCTTCCAGGTAGTCCATGAATTGTTTAAACATGACGGGATCGGTATGAACCCAGGGGTGGGCAATATCTGGCACCCCGTGGAACTGAAGGATGATAGCTTTCCCGGGGATCCCCCGTTCTATAATGCTCTTAAAGTATTCCAGGGTCCACTGTGGATAGGCATCTGCAGTGGTGGGGATCACCAGGGGGTGATTTATGTTGGGATCGTACAGCGGTCCCTTTGCAATTTTCCCATATGGAATTTCAGGCTGCATACCACGACGGGCATATTTGTACCCCAGCTTACGAACCAGCGCGATGGTGCCTGGTGCAAAGTGGTTTCCAGGGTATCCAAAACTAATCGGTTTTGGAACACCATTGGCCAGGAGGGCAGAGTCAATCATGGCCAGGTTCCACTCCATGTTAGCAAGGGCATTTGCAGTATGAAGAGGCATATGGGTCCAGCTGTGGTTCCCGATCTCAAATCCCATCCGGTAGAGTTCCCCGATCTCGGCCCATTGCATAAAATTGGCAGTATCATTCATCCATGCATGGGATACAAAGAAGGTGGCTCCAAATCCTTTTTCCTTCAGGAGGGGTGCCACATATTCCAGGTGGGATCTGACTGCATCATCAAAGGTCAATACCACCAGCTTTTGGACCGGTTTCTCCTGCTTGCAGCCAGGAAGGAGGCTGATTGCCAGGATGAGGGCAATTATCCAGGGCAGTCCTTTAGATTGGAGTTTCATCATCTTTATTTAGTTAACTGACTTGTAAAATGGTAGGTGCCGGACCCTATTTCCACAGGTTCATCGTTGCCGGGAATGAACACAGTTGCCCGACTGTTGGGCGGAATGCTTACATGCCAGTCGAAAAGGTCTCCTGAGCGTTCCCATTCACTCTTGATCCATCCCAATGGAGATTTGTGACTGGCCTTCACATGATTCAGTCCCTCCGCCAATACAGGCTTCATAATGATGTTTTTGAAACCGGGATCCATCGAATCGGGTTTAATTCCTGCAAGATCTTCATACAACCAGATCAGGAAATCGCCCAGCAACATCACGTGGTTACCCGAGTTCATGGCCGGATCAGCAGTGTTCCCGTTCCATAATTCCCAGATGGTAGTGGCACCATTTTCGATCATATAACCATAGCTTGGATAGTCGGTTTGTGTATTGACCCTTAAAGCCAGATCGGCCCTCCCGTATTTGGTGAGGATCCGGTTGAAGTATTGCTGTCCGATGAGGCCTGTGGTGATGTGGGAGTGATGTTCTACTTCGATTTTCTCGACCAGGTTATCGAAGATGTGCTGCTCATATTCGCCTGGAACCATATCGAAAGCGAGAGCCAGTACATTCACGGTGGCTGAGTTGTTGCTGTATGTCCCTGTTTCGGAATCATAGAATTCATTAGTAAATGCTTCTTTCACCCGCTTGGCCAGTCCACTGAAATAACTGGCGTCATCTGATTTATCCAGCAATTCTGCATAGCCCTGCATAAGTCTCAGGTTATGGTAGAAAAAGGAGGTGCCCAGGTAGGTGCCATTGGTCAGACGCGCAGGATCTTTGGTATGGATGAGTTGCGGATCGATGGGTGGGACACACCAGTCACCATAAACATCCCTGGGCATCAGATCATTTTCCAAATAGTTTTCAGTCATGTAGTCCACCCAAAGCTTTAAATGCGCATAACTCTCCACGACCACATCCTTGTCCCCATACTGATCATAAAGCATCTTTACCAATTGGATGGGTGTTCCTGCCCAGGTAATATTGTCACTGTAAAAAGGCCAGTAGGCCGGGCATACATCAGAGATACTGCCACTTTCTTTTTGTCCATCAAAGATATCGACCAGCCATTTTTTATACAGATTCTGAATGTCGAACATATAAGATTCCCCCCTGGATCCGGCAGCACGGTCGCCCAGCCATCCCTGACGCTCGTCACGTTGCGGGCAGTCGGTGGGGATGCTCCGATAATTCCCACGGATGCCCCAGACGGCATTTTTATAGATCTGATTAATCAAGGGATCCGAGCATTCGAAGTGGCCGGTCATTGTCAGGTCATCATGGATCACTTTTCCTTCAAGGACAGAAAGCTCAGGAGTTCCAGGGTATCCTGTTACTTCCACATACCTGAAGCCGTGAAATACAAAGCGGGGTTCCCATGTTTCTGTGCCTTCTCCTTTTGCCACATAGATATCTGTTACCCGGGCTCCCCGGATATTGGCCAGGTAGAGGGTGCCGTCCTCATTCACGGTCTCTCCGAAGCGTTGTTTGAGAATGGTTCCCTCATCGGCCTCGATCGAAAGCTTTGTCCAACCCACCATGTTTTGTCCCATGTCGAATATATATACACCTGGTTCAGGATTTGAAACAGAGATGGGGTTGATGGTCTCTGTGACCCTCATTGGCTCGATCATCTGGGAAGAAAGAGAGGGAGAGGAAGGATCCACTTTCTCAGCTTTCATCCAGCCTGAATCATCAAATCCCGTTTCATTCCATCCAGATAGCTCCATACGAGCATCATAGAATTCTCCATCGTATTCGTTATTCTTTCTGATGGGGCCGCTGGCTGAGAGTTTCCAGGTCTCATCGCTGACTACCAATGATTTGCTACCATCCGCATATTCGATTTCCAGCTGCATCAACAGTTTGGGAAAACCATAAGTAAAGGTCGGGGTGGGAGCATTAATGCGGGGTGAGAAGTAGCGACCATTGCCCAGGATAACCCCCACTGCGTTCTGGCCTTTCCTGAGCTGATCTGTTACATCATAGGTGACGTAATAGGAGCGTTTGGGATATTCCGAAAGGGCAGGGGAGAGCACATGATCACCCACTTTGCTTCCATTGAGGTATAGTTCATAAGTGCCCATGCCCACGATATATGCCATGGCTCTTTTTACGGGCCTTTCTGCGCTAAAATCCTTTCTTAGATAGCGGGCCGAGAGTAGCCTGTTTTCAATTTCCGGATGGTCATTTCCTACAGCACGATCAAGCCCGATCCAGGAGGCTTTCCAATCCTCCGGTGCCAGCATTCCCATGCTAAATGATGCCGTTTTGCTCCAGGGAGAATCCTGATCTGAGGCATCCCATATCTTCACTTTCCAGTAGACTCCCATGCCTGAAGAAAGAGGAACCCCTTCATAAGGGGTCATATTCGATTGAGCAGAGATAGTTTTTCCAGAATCCCAGAGATCTGCGCTTCCTTCTTCCAGGAGTGACGGATCGGTAGCGACAAGGATCTGGTAAGCGGTCTGCTCTACATCTTGCCCCGTTGTATTTATCTTCCACGTTAACCTGGGTTGTATCCTGTCAACCCCAAGCGGGGACTCTCTTCCCTCGGTCTGTAGATCAACTACTTCTGTGGTAGAAATGGAAGTACATGCGGTGATAATTGCGAATAGGACAAGGAGTGATTTGAGTTGATTCTTTTTTGCAAACATTTAGTAGAGAGTTTTAGTCGTTTGTTATCCCACTAAAGATAGGAATCGAAGCAATTCAGATAAATACCCAATACGGGCTTTCGTTTGCATTATTTGATCCAGTTCAATGCACCGGTCCGCTTCCAGGTCAATCATTTATGTGGACTCAATCCAGGCTTGGGTGCCTTATACAGCCAGAAATGAGCTTGCTCTTGCTAAGAATATATTTAACTTTGAGAGAAGGAAACCAAACTGTTATCGTAGATGAAGTCGCTTGTCATAACTGTCATTTCTGGTCTAGCTATCGTTTTATTATCGGCTTCCGGACATATGAAGGCTCCTGCTTTTGAAAACCAGGTTGAATCTCATTCTCCAACCCTAAAAGGAGAAAGAGGGAGTATCCGGCCCTGGAAGGAGAATCCGTCTTACTGGCAATACAGGGGAAATCCGGTTTTGCTGCTGGGTGCATCCAATAACGATAACCTTTTCCAGGAAAAGGATTGTCTGGAACAATTGGAGCAATTGGCCGCTGCAGGAGGTAATTATATTCGTAACACCATGAGCGACAGGGATTCAGGCAATGTCAGGGCTTTTGCAATGAATCCGGACGGGAAATACGATTTGGAAACGTGGAACGAAACTTACTGGAACAGGTTTGAAGGCATGTTGAAGCGTGCCAGTAAACTTGGCATTATCGTACAGATAGAAATATGGGATCGTTTCGACCATACGGATAATTACACTTATAACAAAGCCGGTGATAGACGTGACCTGTGGCAGGAAGATCCCTACAATCCCCGGAATAACATCAATTATACAAATGAGGAGACAAATTTTGCTGAAAGGTATGATGCGCACCCCGGATCCAACAAGCACAGTTTCTTTCTCAGCGTGCCTGAGCTCCAGAACTGCGAACCGGTGTTGAACTACCAGCAGTCCTTTGTGCTGAAGCTCCTGTCCATTACTCTGAAGTATGACAATGTATTGTATTGTCTGGACAATGAAACCAGTAGTAAGGAAGAATGGGCGACCTACTGGGCAAAATTTCTCAGGGAGCATGCTGAAGGGAAAACCATATGCATCACAGAAATGTGGGACGATTGGAATGTGACTTCGGATATGCATAAAAGGACCATCGACCACCCGGAACTGTACGATTTTGTGGATCTGTCCCAGAACAGCCACAATACCGACCACAGGAACTGGACTACAGTACAGGCTGTACTGGAGGACATAAGGCATTCTCCACGACCGGTAAACAGTACAAAGGTCTATGGCTGTGACAAAGGAAAATGGAATGAGCGGGGGATCAATACGGATCATGCCATTCACACAGTTTGCAGGAATATCATGGGTGGATTTGCTTCCAGCCGCTTTCACCGGCCCTACGAGGGCCTGGGATTAAGTGAGCCTTCATTGAATTGTATCCGTGCCCTAAGGGAAATTGAGGCCCATGTGAAGATCTGGGAATTGGATGAGGTCTCAGACTTAAGTCAGGATACGGGCAGGGAAGCCTATTTGAGAAGCAGCGAAGGGAAAACCTACCTCCTCTACCTGCCAATGGGAGGGAAGGTAGAACTTGAGCTTAGTGATCCCCGGGCTTCCTATACCCTCAGATGGATCGATACGGACCATGCACAATGGCGGGACCTGAGCACGGTTGAAGCCAAGAACAAGATTGAGCTGGATTCCCGGAGCAACAGGAGTTGTTTTGCCCTATTGGTCATGAAGGATTGAAAGCTTCACTTACCTCAAGAAAATCAAATAAATAGTAAATCACCCCTATGTGGCAGCTGTACCACCACTGGTTGTATTCAAATCCCACCACGATCCGCTTGTCGGGCTGAAGGTAGTAGGTGACATAATTGGCGGTCTCCAGGTAGCCATTGCTGTCTGTCCGATTGGCCAGCAGGTAGCGGATCACATCCAGACAATCGTAATTGGTACGTCCCTCTGTGCTTTCCGGGATGTCTTCATAGAAGCCCCGGAATTCTTTGGTCTTGATGGGGCCATTGAGTCACCATTCCCAGGTCTGGTCACGATTGGCACGGTATTGAGTATTCTGGTTAATTTCATCCAGGGCCTCAAACAATTTAATGGCAAAGATGACGCTGCTGGTATATTCTTCGACCACCTCCTCTGTTTCCGGATCCACCCGGAAAGGCCAGGTGCCGTTGGCCCTCTGATTTCTGACCAGTGTTTGGGCGATGGCTTCAGCTGCCTGCAGAAACCTGGGCTTCCCGCTGGCTTTGTACAGCTCAATAAAAGCCAGAGCCATAATCGCCCCCTTATCAGGCATGATCCCGCTCTTATCCCGGAATCCCCCGGGTTTCTTCTCTTCAAAGGTAGAGTAGGGCATGTTTCCGTAGGCCCAGTTGTCCGGCGTGCTGTGTGCGATGTTCCAGTCACCCAGCTTTACGGCCTCTGTAAGCGCCTGCTTATTCCCCGAGTATTCCCATCCCCTGAACCACTTCAGGTGATCCTCCAGCAGGAAGGACATGCCGCGAAGGATGGTCT
>JAOZQY010000074.1 GCA_029931975.1 Bacteroidales bacterium
TTTTCAAGAATGATCTTGTCGATGCGTTTATGGGCTTTCTGCTTTTTGAATCCATCTAACCACTCCTCTGTAAAACAATTCTCCCTAATCATCAATAATTCCTTTTACAAGGTGATACATATGGTTGGTCATAAACTGTTTGATTTCTTGCTCTCTATCTCTTCGTTTGGCATAGCTAAACAGTTTCGTGAAATCAATAGTGTAGCTGGTAATTGCATTTTCATAAATATGAATCAATTCAGATCCCTGTAGGTAGTAAAATAGATTTCCATCAACATACAGGTCCACCAATATTTTCTCAAGGGTTGGTGTATAGCATAGAATCTCATTCTCCCTTCTTTTTGAAATAGGAGATCTGGTAATCAGATTTTTGACTATTATTGGATTGTTGCTTTCAGAAATGTAGAATTCAATCGCTTTTTCGTCTGGCTTTAAGTATATATCTCTTCCAAACGTGTCTTTCAGTCCAAAGAACAGAGACTCCTCAAAACCCTTTTCAATCTCTATTAGGATTCTTGGTTTGCTTGCCTGATGTTGTGAGATTTCATTAAGCCAGACTGTTTCCCAAATGCACTGTTTAACATCTTCAAACTGTTTATTAATCCATCCGGCGAGTTTTATTGTCTCTGGAGAAATTTCAGGCTTATATTTGGGTTTGTTGCAGATAACATAAAGACCTCTTTTAAGGGGCTTTATGATGTTCTTTTTTTTGAGGTCGTAGATTCTCCAACCAAAGGTTCCCTCCTTTAAATTGGGCTCGAAATCCATATAGAAGTCCAGGAGCTCCTCACGGGTGAAGGAGGGCCTATTTTTAAACACTTTAATTAACTGGCTGATAATAATTTTTGACATTTTGAATCCAATTATTGCCAAAAGTAATAAATATTGGTAAATATTGGAAAACAAAATAATGCCAGAAAATTAGAATACTGGCATATTTTGGAATTTGCAAAGGATTAAAATCCATAATTCAGTCCAAGCCTGAGAGTGCCTGTCTTCCCGTGATATTCGTTCGGAGTCCACAGCTCCAGGTAGCCGGGCTGGCCGCTTACATTCCGCCATTCATAGCCCAGTCGCATATAGAGGTCATTGACCACCTGGCAGGTGGCCAGAACACCGGCACTCACAGATTCCCAAACAATGGGCTCAAAGGGAGCAATCGCCTGTCTGGGCATGGTGCCCAGGGCCGTATGGTCGGGCCCCTTTTCCGAGTGCGAGTACCAGGCCCTGATATTCAGGGTGCGGATGGGGCGGTACTCGGCTCCCAGGTAAAACTGGCGGGCATTGTCCTCCAGGTAATGTCCCAGGTTGTACCGGTTGGATTCGAAAGTGGTGGTGGGAATATTGTGCATAAAAGTAAGCACATTGGTCCAGGTATATTCAGTCCAGATGCGGGTATTGGGCAGGATGGTGCTTGAAGCACCGGCCTTGTAGGAAACAAAATTATGTTCATCCTCCTGAAAGGCCCTGTCCACAGCTACCTCATCCAGAAAAACCGTAGCATAAAGATGGAGGTGCTTCACGTTCCTGGAGGAGGCCGAAAAAAATATCTGGGAATTCATATTATCGATACCCGCATTCAGGGTATGGTCAATGGCCTTATAGAATGCCACCGGTAGCAGGAAGGCTGCATGGGGGTGACGGTAGTCATAGATTACAGAATTTCCGATGGAGAGCTGAAGTCCTGTAACAGGAATAAATGTAAATATATTGGCAGCCATATATTTGGGGTGGAATACTTCCCGGTAATCAGTGCCATAGGCCGTTGAGGTAGTGAAGGAGAGGGAGGAGTCGACCACCTCCGAAATCAGTGCCCCGTGCACATAGGTAAATCTGAACCAGGGAGCCGGATCCATGGCCAGTTCCAGTCGCGGAAAGGCCGGGGTGCGTCCGGAGAAGATATTGGCTCCTGCATTATTCTCCCCCCAGGCAAACTGTCCCATAATCAAACCCACATGTCCCCGGTCCCACCCGTAAGTGATTCCGGCACGCAGCTCCCAGTAGTCGCGTTTCCCATCAGAAAAATGCTTGATATTGGAAGCGCCGATCCGCTGATTTTGAAAATCCCTGGCCGTAAGCTCGGTGGATTCATGATTGTCCCGCAGCGAGGCCCAAAGGCCAAATCTTCCAATGCCGGAGGTGGCTTCCACACCGTTCCACCAGTGATAGAAGGATCCATTCTGATTGCTCCAGACATCGCTTCCCAGGATGGGATTGACAGTCATCTGAAACAGGGAGTCCCGGTAGTGAAATACATCGAACCGCCTGTCAGACTCACCCAGCCAGATCCAGCTGCTACCGTACTCAGATACATCAGTAAGCGGCAGCTCTTTCATATAATCCCTCAGGTAGAAATCAAGTTCAGACTGCTGACGGCGGGTCATTTGCGATCGTGAGGAATCGGCCGATACAAGCTTTTGAGCAATTTCATTCCTTCCGTAGGGCTTGACCAGCGAATGCAGGTCGATCACTTTTTCAGTGGCCAGTTCATCCAGGAAGAGGTAGATTCCTTCATTGGAGATATGCGTGGGCAGGTATTGAGAAAAGGAGGGGGCACTAAAAGCTAAAAATCCTCCCAGTATCAAACAAGCGATATATGTACTTTTAAATTTCATTGCTGTTTACCTGTATAACATAGCTGCATTTTCCAGGATCGCCATGGAACCCTTCTCCTGATCAATAATCTCCTGATCAATGATCTGCTGAACATCCTCGGGTGCACACCTGCCAGCTCCCATAAGCCGGCATTCTTCCTCGCTAAGCATAGTGACCATCTGAATGTTGATTCGGCCCGACTTCTCCAGCATGGACAGAGCCGTTCCTGCGTTGTTCTTATATTCAACTGCAAGTTCGCCAAAGATAGTACTCCATCCGCCCTTTTTGAAAAGATCCATGAAGTCCGGATTTCCAATCCCGTCGCGGCACTCAACAAAGATGATCAATTTTCCGCCATTTTTCACAAAGGAGGCCGCATTGTGGATCGATTTATGGGCCTGGATAAAGTTAATGTCCTTTGGATAGCCTCCGGCGCTGGCCACCACCAGGTCGTATTGTTGCTCTCCGGTCGATCTGAAGAAAGAATCGTAGCGCCTGCACACTTCCCTGAAATCGGCATAAGTCTCCCCGGCATAAATCTCGCATACTTCTTTCCGGCTATTCAGCAGGGCATGTAGCTCCAGGTGGGGAGGAAGCATGCTGCTGATTTCCTCCAGATCCAAAGCCAGGGGATTGTTATCCAGGCAGCCCGACTGGCAACCGGGGGCCAGGGTCTTTGCCTCGAAGTCCAGGAACAGCCGGTGATTCTCCAGGATCGAATCATAGGCAGCCAGTCCGGGAAAAAGAAGTTTTCTGCCCCCGCCAAAGCCGGCAAAATAGTGATGCAATATGGCTCCGAAGCTGATCAGCAAATCGTGTTGCAGCACTTCCCCGGAAATAAGAACGCTGGTACCACGTGTAGTAGTTCCCAGTTCCTGAAATGCTGCAACAGCCCTGCTGTTGTGATGCACAAAGCGATAATTGAGATAGGTCTCCCCGTAACAATCAAGGCATTCTTCTTCGGACTGGGGGGCATGGGTTCCATAGGCAATATGGAAGGTGATTGCTGATGGCCTGATGCCCGCATCAAGCAGGTAGCGGGTAAGGACGGGAAGGTAGGTGGGGTACTGGCAGAGCCTGGTTTTATCGGCAACCACAATGCCCACATCCGGCAGGATTCCATCACCCGGGGGCAGGCAGGAGCCAAGCAGCTCGCGGAATTGTTCCGGATCGGTGTTCACCTCAGGCTCGTGATGACTGAGCCGGGTGGCGTCCGTATTAAATGCTAAAGGGACCTCCCGGGAACCGTACTTCATGAGAAAGGGGATTGGAAAACTTTAAAATTCAGGACATGGAACCATACGTGGCCTCTCCCTTTTTCGGGTGGTCTTGAATTCGTAGGTGATGGAAACCTCATGGGCACCCCCGGTGGAAGAGACCAGGTTGGAGATGGTAAAGTCGTAGCTGTAACCCACACGAAGCTGATCCATTTTGTATCCAACCAGGAAGGCTATGGCATCGCCCCGGGGGTCTTTCTGGTATTGTTCTTCGCTTCCTCCTTTCAGGAAGGGAATTCCCCTGTACCAGAATCCAAGCATCAGAGGTGCCTTGTACCAGTAAAGTCCCATAACCAGCTGGTTGAAAACATCCTGGTGCTGGAAATAAGCGGCCAGGGACAGCGTTTCGTCCACCGGGTTCAGGAGGCGGCCCTTTTTGATAATCTGGTAGCCACCAAAGATGGTATATTTCATGGGCAGGGGGGCGTCGTTATTATAAAGACCATAATTAGGTCTTAGCAGGTGGTCCACCGTAAAGCCACCCCAGGCCCTGTCTGAATACCCCATCAGCGAAGCGGAAAAATCCACATCGGGTTTGAAGTTATCGGTGGGAGGCTGCTCGATCGATCCGCCACCCGTACCTCCACTGGAGAGCTGGTCGTTCCAGATCAGTTTGTGGTAATCGAGTCCCATCTGGGTGTAGTTAAAATGGATGCCCGGACGGAGATGGAACTCCGGATTTACCTTGATGTCGTAAGAATAGAGTATTCCTGCGTTCAGGACCCCCAGATCGCCCGTTCCGGCCACATCGCGCAAAACCAGTACACCAACGCCAGAGTTGAAATTCTCAAAGAAATGGTCGTAGGCAAAGCTGTAGGTGACAAAGACATTATTGAGTTCGGGCCACTGGTTGCGATATACGGCCGAGACCCGGTCGCCCGCTGTGGCTCCGGCAAAGGAGGGTGCCAGGTAGAGTGGATTCGCGTAGAATTGCGTGAATTGCGGATCCTGACCCTTAAGGAGGGAAACCATCACTACCAAACATATGATGAGTGCGAATCTCTTCACTAATGCGTACTTATATACATAACTAAATTAATATAAGTTACGTGAAATCAAGCAATATGTTTCAATTAACCTATTGTTGTCGTTTCCATAAGAGGGTGAGATCGCCGGCCATGGAGTCCGGGGAACCATTCTTATAAACCAGGGTTACTTTCCAGAGATAGACGCCCTGTGCAGCCAGGGAACCCCTGATATAGCCGTCCCAACCCACATTTATATCATGGCTCTGGAAGATCAGCTCGCCCCAGCGGTTGTAGATGTAGAGGTGATACTCATCCACCTGCTTGTTCACTCCCGGGAAGAAGATACTGTTTGCCGTACCGGGATCGAGGTTTGGATTATTTGGATCAATAACACCACCAGATGGTCCGTTCGGATCGGGCCTGAACACATTGGGGAACTGGATGTCGCCCGCAGGAATAACTTTCACCGTTGGTAATATCAGGCTGTCGATACAATAATCATTCCAGGCAACCAGCTTCACATCCTTAATGCCCTCTGTATAGTAGATGTGTGAGGTATCGGCCGCATTGGAGAAGTTCAGCGGTGCCGCTTCCCCATCCTCATAATAGTCCCCAAAGTCCCACTGATAATCAGTGGCCCCTGCAGTCAGGTTGAAGAAGCGGACCGGCTTGTCTTTCACAAATACAGAGTCCGGAGCCGAGTTAAAGGCAATATTCGGGGTCTCATATACATTGAGGTTCCACGATGTCATGTCTGTTCCGCCCGGACCATTGGCCTGTAGCCTTACCGTTACCTCACCCGGGTCGTAGTAGGTGTGGCTTGGATTCTCCTTGGTGGAGACATAACCATCCCCAAAGTCCCACAGATAACTGGTGGTCCACTGCGACTGGTTCACAAACTGAATCTCCAGGGGAGTACATCCGCCGGGTGGTTCGGTAAAGGCAGCTATTGGAACCCTCGGGTGAATCACCACCGTGGTCCCCGTACTGTCGATACAGTCCCCGTTGTTCACATAGAACTTCACCATGTAGGTACCCGGATCCGCATAGTTATGTACCGGGTTCTCCTCCACAGAGCTGAGCCCGTCCCCAAAGTCCCACAGATAAGTCCACGGTCCGTTCGAAGTCTCATTGCTAAAGTCCACCGTTGCATCCGGATAGGTCTGCACCATGGGCGTTGCAGTGAAATTGGGTGCGGGGATGGGCTCCACAGTGATATCCACTGTTTCCGTATCCGTACATCCATAGAAGGAAGTGGTGGTCAGCTCGACCGTACGAACCACTGCTGCAGTGGTATAGTTATCATACAAGTGGTAGGCCACATACCCACCATCCACCGCCGCCGAACCATCTCCAAAGTCCCACCGATAACTACCTGCTCCCGGTGTGGTAAGGAAGGTCACATTAAGGGGCTGACAACCTGCTATGGGGTCGGCATCAATGACGGCCACTACCTTGGGATAGATGGTTACCACGCTACGGGCCGTATCGCGACAATCATGATCACTGATGGCCTCCATAAAGACATTGTAATAGGCCACCTGTCCGTCCGGACTGACATTATCAAAGCCATGGGTGACGTCCTCCAGTGTACTGGTGGTTCCATCTGCAAAATTCCACAGGAAGGAGGTGGCCTCGGCAGAGGATTGATTGCTAAAGTTCACATCCACATAGCCGCAGGAGGGCATTGCATCGGAAGTATACTGAGCAGTGGGCCTTTCGTTCTCGATGCTTACCACATCCGTACCCACACAACCACGGCTGTCTGTTACCGAATAAGCCAGGGCATACTGTCCCTTCACTATGGTTTCAAAATCAACCACCTGCGCATCGGTGGCCGAAAGCGGACCAATGGCACCGCTCCAGACATGGGTGTCATAGATACCCGATCCACCCACTGGACTACCATCCATGGTCAGCACTTCCCCACCGCAAATCAGCGGATAGAAGGGGAAGGCACCCACCGGGGTAATTCCTGGTACCGGATTATCCCAGACCGTCAGTGTCACATCAGTACTAAGGACAGGCATACAGGCGGTGGAAACCATCAGGTGGTAGATCCATCCATCCATATCTACCGTGGCATTGCTAATGGAGAGCTGCTCACTTGTACTTCCCAGGTGTACGCCATCGCTGTCGCTCGTCGGCACAAATCCATTGAGATCGTTCCGGTCCACATACCACTGATACACCATTCCGGCCGGACCACTTGAGCCTGCGGTGAAGAGGACAGATCCGTTCTCACAAACAGCATCACTCTCGGGTTGAACGGTGATCACCGGGTTGGGTTCCACCATAACTATGGCAGGATCGGAGGTGGCCGGGGCCGGACAGGCTCCTGAAACCACAACCATATAGCGGTAACCACTCTGTCCCAGCTGGGCACTGAGTAAGGTCAGCGAATCGCTGTTATAACCCGTATATTCACTGTCGGCAGGTCCAAGATTCCTGAAACTTGAGCCCTCATGTACCATCCACTGGTAGGTGATGCCTGTTCCCTGAGCATCGATTCCAAAGCCGGCCGGCATATTTTCACATACCGGGAGGGAGACTGGTTGTCTCAGAATCTCCGGAGCCGTCTGCACGGTCAGCAGCACCTCGGCCGATCGGGCATCAGAGCCACACAAGCCGGAGATATTCACCCTGTACTGGTTAGCATTCATGGCCCGTCCCACACTGAAGATGGTGAGTCGGGACGTGTTGGAACCCACATACAAGCCTGCATCTGTGATATCGTTCCAGGTACTGCCATTATCCGTACTCTCCTGCCACTGATAGGACAGGTCCTCGCCGGTAGCCTCCACCTGGAATACAGCATTGGTGTACTCGCAGAGCACATTATCGCCCGGCTCTGTGCCTATCTCAGGCGGATTGTTCACATTCAGGAACACAATATTCGATTGTGTCCAGGGCTCACAGGTTCCTTCAATTCGCACATAATACCTGTTCCGGTCATAGGAGCGATCGGCCCCGGTAAGCTGCAGCGTTGCAGTTCCCTGTCCGGAGTAGATCCCGCCATTCACAATCTCCGTAGTCGTAGAACCATCATCCACAAACCATCGATACCTAACCACGTCGCCCGTATCGGCCACTGTAAATGTGGCATCCAATCCTTCACAAATGGTCGTATCAACCGGTTGCTCTGTTATCTCGGGTGAGGTCTGGACGAACAGATTGGCCACATTGGTGGTCGCGGTAGTCGTGCATGTGGTAGCATTCAACCTGTACTGGTAGCCATTCATTCCCCTGAGCGCACTAAAGATGGTCAGGGTGGAGGTGGTAGCTCCTGAATATACTCCGCCGTTTAAAACATCACTCCATGTCGATCCATCGTATACCTCCCAGCTGTAGACCAGGTCAGATCCCGTTGCCGTTCCATCGAAACTTACCATGCTATATTCGCAGATGCTTACATCCGTTGGATCGCCTGTGATCACGGGCAGATCGCGTACCGTAACCGTGGCCGAGCCATTGAGGTAGCCCGAAGGACTAAGAACCTCGCAACTATTGTTGTCGGTGATCCTCAGCAGGCTGTAAGTAGTAGAGGCCAGCGGGGAGACTGGTATATCATCACCACTTGCGTAATCTGTAATTACACCTAAGTTCTCTATCTCTACCTCATAGGGAGGCAATCCTGTTCCAATGGCTACATTCAGAATGGACGTTTCGCCCGGACAGATGGTTTCGCCACCTGTGAGTAAGCCCGAAGGCAGGGGATTCACCACCACTTCCATGGTATCCGTATATTCTGCCGCACATATTCCTGCCCGCACTTCCCTGCGGTAATAACTGCTTGAGGCCAGTCCCCCGGGCGGATCATAATCCAGTCCCGTTTCGCCCGGTATATTTGCATAAGGTCCGCCCGGCACAGAGGACATCTGCCACTGGTAGCTATAGCCACCGGCGGGTCCGCCTGCAGCTGCAGTGAGTTCAGTAATCGGATTCGGATCATCTTCAAAGCAAATCACCTGGTTGATCCCGATGGTTCCGGGAGTCAGCACGTCCGGCTGGGTAAAGGTGATGGTAGCATCTGCCTCACATCCATGAGCATCAGTAACCCTGATGGTCACTTCACCCGCTGCGGCAGCAAAAATACTCTGTGAAGTAATACCGGGTGCTGCAAGGCTTGCTCCTGCCGTATTAGTCACCACGCTAAAGCCATAGTTCATGGTGCCTCCAAGGGCATAGAATGCCCCTGTGCCATCGGCATCGCCATAGCAGTCCAGCAGCATATCGGCCGTTGGATTCAGCTCCAGGGTCAGGGGCTCTGTAATCGTAACAGGAACATCAATGCTGCATCCCAGTGCGTCTTCCACCGTAATGGTATAATCTGCGGCCGACAGGCCTGCAAAAATACCCGTTCCCTGCCAGGTGCCTCCTCCGTCTATGCTATACTGATAGGGAGCTGTTCCGCTGCCGGTATTAGCCTCCACATCCACTGCTCCATCACTCAGTCCATTGCAGGATACATGCGTGGTACTGTTTGTCGCAGCTGTGAGGGGAGTGGGCTGAGTGATCGTAATATTCACAGGGAAGGTACATCCGTTTGCATCTTCCACCTGCACCACATAATTACCGGCGGCCAAAGTATTAAAAGTGCCTGTTGCCTGCCAGGTAGCCCCACCGTTTATGCTGAAGCGATAGGGTGCAATTCCTGTCCCCATGGTTTCTTCCACGGTCACCGAACCATCCGCACCGCCAAAGCAGCTCACATCTGTCCGGGCCGTCTCCGTGGCATCCAGTGCCACAGGTTCGGTCAGACTGATGTTGTCAAAAATCTCGCATCCATTGATATCAGTCATCCGCAGGTAATAATCACCTGCCGGAATATTACTAACCACAGCGGTAAACTGACCCAGTGGTACAGAATACCCGGGATCGGTATACCAGTTGTAGTAATAGGTGCCCAATCCGCCTCCCGCTGTGGCCGTGATCTGTCCGTCTGCTGCTCCGTTGCAGGAGATGTCCTCGCCATTGTAGTTGCTCGTCACCGCCAGAGTTATGCTTAGCGCCGGTGGTTCGGTGACCAGCACACTGTTGGCTGCCGGACATCCATTCATATCCGTGACCTCCACCCAGTACGTTCCTGCAATAAGTCCCGTTGCAGAAGGAGTGGTTTGCCCGATAGGACTCGTTAGACCCATATCATCAAACCATTCGTAGCTATAGGTGCCGGTACCACCGGCTGGCGTTGCCAGCACGGCTCCGTCGGCAAAGCCATTACAGCTTATATCTGCTCCGTTATAATCGCTGTTTACTGCCGCTGTCACACTTAGCGGGGCAGGATCGAACAGCGTCACACTGGCCGATGCAGCACATCCGTTTGCATCTTGTACCTCCACATAGTAAGTCCCTGAAGTCAGTCCCGTCGCCGTTATGGTAGTCTGACCGATAGGCATCGTAAGCAAGGCATCCGTAAACCAGGCATAGGAGTAACCTCCTGTACCCCCTGCCGGTGCGGCAGTGACCTCACCGTCGGAAGCTCCGAAACAGGAGATCTGGCTCCCGTTATGATTGCTGCTCACCGCAGCACTTGCAGTGACAAGGTCGGGTTCAACCAGGATCACGCTGGCTGAGATCGTACAGCTGTTTTCATCTGTCACTTCCACCCAGTACTCTCCGGCGCCCAGTCCCGATGCCGTCGCAGTGGTTTGACCGATAGGACTACTCAGAGCTGCATCATCGTACCAGACATAGCTATAGAGTCCGGTTCCACCACCCACATTGGCGGTGACCACCCCGTCCAGTTCCCCGTTACAGGAGATGGCACTTCCGCTAAAGTCGCTATCGGTGGTAATACTCAAAGTAAGAGCCGGCGGATCCGTTAAGGTGGCCGATCCCGTAGTCATACACCCATTGGCATCAAAAACACGCACATAATAGGAGCCTGCAGTCAGCCCCACCGCCGTAGCGGTGGTCTGACCGATAGAAATAGTCATGGCCGCATTGCTGTACCAGATATAGCTATAGGGTCCGGTGCCGTCGGCCGGTGTGGCCGTAATGGCTCCGTCGCTTGCTCCTGCACAGGTGATATCTGCTCCATTATAATCGCTCGAAACGGCCACGCTTACACTCAGGGCCACAGGTTGGCCCACCGTCACACTGGCGGTGGCAGGACAACCGTTCTGGTCATTAACCTCCACATAGTAGGTTCCGGCAGCCAGTCCCGTTGCAATATAGTTGGTCTGCCCGATAGGCAGGGTCAGAGCCGCATCCGCATACCAGGCATAGCTGTAAGTACCCGTTCCATCCTGGGCAGTGGCCGTTGCTTCCCCGTCGGAAGCTCCGAAACAACTTACATCCTCCCCGTTATAATCGCTGCTTACCGCAGCTGTAACACTCAGTGCAACAGGATCAATCAAGGTCACACTGGCCGAGGCCGTACATCCGTTCTGATCCGTGACCTCAACATAGTATATCCCGGCGGCCAGTCCCGTTGCCGAAGCAGTGCTCTGCCCGATGGAACTGGAAAGTCCGATATCATCATACCATTCGTAGCTATAGGTCCCGGTACCTCCCGCAGGAGTTGCCAGCACGGCTCCGTTGGAGGCTCCGTTACAGGTGATATCCGCTCCGTTATAATTACTGCTCACTGCTGCAGTCACACTCAGGGGCACAGGATCAAGCAGGGTCGCGCTGGCCGAAGCAGCACATCCATTTGCATCAAGTACCTCCACATAATAGATCCCCGCTCCCAGTCCACTCGCCGTTACTCCGGTCTGACCGATAGGAACACTCAGCGAAGCATCGCTATACCAGGCATAGGTATAGCCTCCGGTACCGCCCGTCGGTGAGGCGGTAACTTCTCCGTCTGTTGCTCCGAAACAACTTATATGACTTCCATTGTGATCGCTGCTCACAGCAGCAGTCACACTGACCACATCGGGTTCTGTGAGGATCACAGAGCCGGAGATCGTACATCCGTTTTCATCTGTTGCTTCCACCCAGTACGTTCCCGCACCCAGTCCGCTCGCCGTCGCGGTACTTTGTCCGATGGGACTGCTCAGGGCAATGTCATCATACCATTCATAGGTATATGCACCGGTACCACCACCCGCAGAGGCAGTGACCTGTCCATCCAGCTCCCCGTTACAGGAGATCTCACTTCCGTTGAAATTGCTATCAGTGTTGATGGTCAGCGTCAGGGCCGGTGGATCTGTCAGGGTCCCGCTGCCGCTTGTTTCACATCCATTGGCATCCACAACCCGTACATAGTAAGTACCTGCACTCAGCCCCGTAGCTATGGGGGTGGTCTGCCCGATACTAATAGTCATGGCCGCATTGCTGTACCAGATATAGCTATAGGCACCGGTACCATCTGCAGGTGTGGCTGTTAATTCTCCGTCACTGGCGCCCACACAACTTATTTCCGATCCGTTGTGATCGCTGGTAACGGCCACGACCACACTAAGGGCTGCAGGCTCGCTTACGAGGACACTGTTGGATGCCGTGCATCCGTTCAGATCCGTGACCTCCACATAGTACGTTCCTGTACTTAGTCCAGTGGCAGACTGGTTGGTCTGACCGATGGGCAGGGTTAGTCCGACATCCGAATACCAGGCATAGCTATAGGTGCCGGTACCACCGGCTGGCGTTGCCAGCACGGCTCCGTCGGCAAAGCCATTACAGCTTATATCTTCCCCATTGTAATCGCTGGTCACCGCAGCCGTGACACTCAGCGCCACAGGCTCTGTCAGGGTATAAGAAGCGCCAATCGTACATCCATTGGCATCGCTTATGAGCACATCATAGGTGCCTGCGGATAAACCGCTCTGATCTTCATCCACTGCAACCAGTCCGGATCCGTCACCCGTGGTCCATGTATAGACATAGGGTCCGACGCCATTGCTCACTGTAATATCAATACTACCGTCCGTATCCCCGTTGCAGTTCAGGTTATGACTGCCTTCGATACTGGTGGAAAGCACTCCCGTCAGGGTCAGGGCAATGGGTTCCGTTAAGGTAACACTTGCAAGTTCGTTACAGCCATTGGCATCCGTGACCGTGACCTCGTAGGTCCCTGCCTCCAATCCAGAGGGATCCTCATCCACATTATTGGTATATCCGTTGGGTCCGGTCCAGCTGAAGCTATACGCTCCTGTTCCGCCACCGGGTGTCAGATCAATGGAACCATCAAATGCTCCTGCACAGGAAATATCTTCGCCATTATAGTTGGAACTAACCACGGCCAGAGCTGTAAGGGCGGGTGGTTCTGTCAAGGTGACCGCGGCAAGATCGGCGGTACATAACCTGGAGTCTCTGATCCGAACGGTGACGGCCCCGGCAAATAAGCCGGTAAATATATTACTGACCTGGTATTTCGACCCACCATCGATGGAATACTCATAGGGAGGTAGTCCACCGAGCACAGTCACTGTAATCTCCCCATCATTGCCCCCGTTGCAGCTTATATCTTCTCCGTTATAGGTCGAGGTAATTGCCGAGGATCCTGTAATCTCCGTGTTTTCAGCCACAATCGGACTGCCGTTCATCCATTCAGAACAGGCCGTGGGTGTATTATACACTGCTTCCACTGTGTAGGTTCCTTCGGTCATATTGATCCAGGTCAGCGCGGCGTTGGTCCCATTCACGACGGCCCCCTCAGGAACACCGTCTTTATAAAGCTGGTAGTCAACACCCACCTGGGAATTACTTAAGGATACGGTCACGCCTGGCTCACCAAAACAGTAGAACTCCGGGGCTGTCAGGTTATATATATTGGGCAGCGGATGTACGGTCACACTCAAAGGAAGGTGTACGGTTACACATCCGGAAGCATTGGTTTCCACCACTGTAAAGTCACCCGTCACCACCAGGCTGAAGTTTACATCAATGTCATGGGCCGTTGGATCGGAGGTAATCGAGGCACCCGGAGGCGTGGTCCATGTATAGGTCGAACCGGCATTATCCGGCACCGAATAGCTCACACCCGTGGCACCATTACATACATCAGACAATCCTGAAACTGTTTGCGCAAGCGCGAAATCAGAAACGGTCACGGGGAATAATACTTCTGTTCCGGCGCAGCCAAAAGAATTTGTTTCGGTCACCCGTATATTCTCGGTCCCGGTGGCTGCAGCATCCACAATAATAAAATAGGTATTGTTGTCAAATACCTCGGCAAGATTTGCAGGAATGGTCCATGCATAGGTGGAACCTGCCGTGTTCACTACTTCATAGATCTGGTTGCTGGCTCCGACACAAAGACTGCTCTCGCCCGAGATGACCGAGGTGGTCGGGTAGGGGTTCACTGTAATTACCACATCACTGGCAGGACCCGCACAACCCGCACCGCTGGTTGGCATAACGCTATAGGTCGCATCCTGCGGAATCCCCGTTGTATTGCTGAATATATCAATGATCGGTCCGCTCGACCCGGCCGCTCCGGCTGTTCCACCGGTCATGCCACCCGTATTGACGGGAGCTGCCCATTCAAAGGTGGTTCCGGGTACTCCGTTTGAAATGGTGAGACTGCGATTGGCAGCCACATTGCTACAAACTGTCTCGGTAAGCGGGAAGGTGAGCAAGGGAGCAGATCCTACGGTCACCGTGATGGTGAAAGGCATGCCCGCACATCCGGCTGTGGAGGTTGGGGTGACGGTGTAAACCACCAGCTGGTCGACTCCTGAATGGTTCCGGATCACATCGGTAATATTATCGCCGGTCTGTGCCACCGTGCTTTCGCCCGTTACGTTTGCATTGGCCGCAGCAATCCATGAGAAATTGGCATCCACCCCGTTCACGGCATTCACATTGGCCTGGAGGTCGTAATTCAGGGCCACATCGCTGCAGGTAAATTCTGTATCGTCAGCTCCGTCAGGCTCGGTTTGTATGGTCACCGTGATGGTAAACGTTTCACCCGTACAGCCGTTGACCCCCGTGGGAGTCACGGTATAGACCACATTCTGATCGGCCCCCGAGGGGTTAATAATCACATCGTTAATCACATCACCTGCCTGGGCAAGCGTGCTTTCCCCTGTTACATTGGGATTGTCTACAGCCACCCATGAGAAGTCGGCCGTCTGACCGTTCACCGCGGTGACATTGGCCTGCAGATCGTAATTTGGAGAATCTCCACTGCATATATTATCCGTGTCGTCCGATCCTTCGGGTTCGGATCGTACGGTAAGGGTAATCGTAAAGGGATCGCCGGCACAGCCATTGGTCCCGGTGGGAGTTACGGTATAGACCACATCCTGGTCGGACCCGGATACATTGGTAATCACATCCGTAATATTATCCCCGGCCTGGGCCACCAGGCTTTCTCCCGTCACACTGGCATTGTCGGCCGCCACCCAGAGGAAGTCCGCCGTCATGCCGTTTACGGCCGTCACATTGGCCTGCAGGTCGTAGTTCAGGGCCACATCGCTGCAGGTATTGTCGGTATCGTCGGAACCTTCGGGCTCGGAGCGTACCGTTATGGTAATAGTGAAAGGATCGCCGGCACAGCCGTTGGCGCCCGTGGGAGTCACGGTATAGACCACATCCTGGTCGGATCCGGAGACATTGGTAATCACATCGGTGAGATTATCCCCGGCCTGGGCCACGAGACTCTCGCCGCTTACATTGGCATTGTCGGCCGCCACCCAGAGGAAGTCCGCCGCCTGCCCGTTCACCGCGGTGACATTGGCCTGCAGATCGTAGTTGGAGCTTATGTCGCTGCAGGTAGTGGCGGTTTCATCGGACCCTTCGGGTTCGGACCTGACCGTAATCGTAATTGTAAAGGGATCGCCGGCACAGCCATTGGTCCCGGTGGGAGTTACGGTATAGACCACATCCTGGTCGGACCCGGATACATTGGTAATCACATCCGTAATAT